>CAZEGY010000214.1:0-6372 GCA_964511815.1 uncultured Rhodovulum sp. | reverse complement strand
TCTACCGCGCGATCAACTGGACGACGGTGATCCTCGTCGGGGCGATGATGCCGCTGTCGACGGCGATCACCGAGACCGGGGCGGCGCGGCTCCTCGCCGACTGGCTGATCGCCGGGGTCGGCGGCTTCGGGCCGCGGGCGCTCCTCGCCGGGCTCTTCGTGCTGACGGCGGTCCTCGGGCAGGTGATCTCGAACACCGCGACGGCGCTCATCATCATCCCGATCTCGGTCGTCGCCGCGCTCGAGATGGGCGTCTCGCCGCAGCCGGTGCTGATGAGCGTCGCCGTCGCCGCCGCCGCGGCCTTCTTCACGCCGGTGGCGACGCCGACCAACCTGATGGTGATGGAGCCCGGCGACTACCGCTTCGGCGACTACTGGAAGTTCGGGCTGCCGTTCATGCTCTGGTACTTCGTCATCGCCGTCGGCCTCGTGCCGGTGATCTGGCCGTTCTGAAAGACCTCTGCAAGAAGGCCCGCAACGTGCCCGGAGGCCGTCCCGTCGCACGGCCGTCTCGCGCGCGAGACGAGGGTCAAGTCATTGATATCGCAGGGTTGTCCGCGCGGCGTTAACCGTGCGGTAATACTCGCAAAACGAGTAAAGGGCACAGTGCGGGAGGCCTTGCAGAGGTTTCTCTGGCGGCCGTTCGGCGGCGGTCGTGGTTAACTGGTTAACGGCTCGTGCCCCCATCTCGACGGCTATCACACGGGGTGGCGGTCGTGAACGTCCTTTACGCCCAAGGGGTTAACGGCAGCGGCCCGGGGACGCGCGTGTCTCCCCGCCACCGGCGATCGTGTCCGGGCTCTGCCCGGTGCGGCCCGTGGGAGCGCGCGCGTGTACCCCGGTGCCGGAGGACGACGTCGCGGCCGCCGGAGCGGTCCCCGACGGGGACGGCTCCGTCCTACCCGCCGCCCGCCGGCGCCAGTCCGTCGAGGAAGCCCAGTCCCCGCGCGAGGGCCTTCCGCGTCGCCGCTTCGTCGAAGTCGAGGGTGCTGAGGGGCGAGCGCTCCTGCTGGTCGAAGCCGTGGGTGACGCCCGAGAGCATCAGCGTCTCGACCGGAACCCCGCGCATCTCGAGCTGCCCGGCGATGCGCAGGCAGTCCTCGGGGTCGGCGATGGCGTCGTCCTCGCTCAGGACGAAGAGCGTCGGGATCGGCCGCCGCCAGCCGCCGCGCGCGGCGCGGTTGGCGGTGCCGCAGTAGGGATAGAGCAGGATCGTCCCGACGACGCCGGCGAGCGGGTCGCCGCCCGGGTCGTCGGGCAGCGCCGCGAGGTTGAACGGCAGCCGCCGCGGCGGGTCGAGGGCGAGAAGGTCCATGATCGCCCAGCCGCCGTGCGACGCCCCGATCAGCGCGATGCGGTCGGGGTCGACGAAGGGCAGCCGCCGCGCGTCGCCGATCGAGACGAGCACGTCGCCGGCGCGCTCGGAGCCCATGAACATCTGTCCGGCGCAGATCAGCCGCCAGATCTCGTGGTCGGAGAACCCCCGCGGCCCGTGGCTGTCGACGATGATCGTCGCCCAGCCCGCGGCGTTCAGCGCCGCCGACCAGCGGTCGAGGTTGTCCTTCGGCCCGTCGCAGCCCGAGTAGAGGAGCGCGGTCGGGAAGCGCCCCGGACCCGGCGGCTTCGCCGTCCGGTAGTAGGGCCGGAGCTTCGCCGCGAGCTCGGTCGGGGTCATCCGGTGGACGCTCCAGCCCTGGTAGTGCGCGAGCGAGTTGCCGGCGACGGCGAGGAGCGCGAAGGCGCCGAACGCCGCGGCGCCGGCCGCGATCCACTTGCCGCGGGGGACCGGTCGCACCTCAGCCCGCGAACTCTGCCTTCAGCCGGTCGATGTCGGCCGGCGTCCAGCCCTCGGGCGCGGTCACCGCCACCCAGGCGTCGATGTAGTGCTCGGGAGCGTAGTCGTGGCCGTAGCCCCGCGGCACCGCGAGCCCGACCGCCATGTCGAGGCCGAGCTGGAGGAAGGTGACGACCGGATACCAGCGCAGCTCGGGCGAGACGTCCGGTCCGACCGGATCGTACATCCAGTCGGGCTTCCGCCACAGCGAATCGGGCGAGAAGAAGGTGATCGGGTCGCTCGCGTACTGGAGGTAGACGAGCCGCATCGGCCCCCAGGCGGCGCCGGGGAGATCGAGGTGGTTCTCCTGGTTGGTGAAGCGGATGATCGAGCCGTCGCCGAAGGTCGGCAGCCACTCGGGGCTGCCCTCGTTGCGGTGGCGCGTCGCCTCGAGCCAGCGCTGGGTGGTGAACGGCGGGCCGCTCCACACCGCGCCGTTGAAGGGATCGCCGATCACCTCCTCGAGCTGGAACGACTGGTTCGAGCCGTGCGCCCCGAGGCTCAGGCCCTGGAGGTAGAGCCGCGGCCGGCGCTCCTTCGGCAGCGTCGTCCAGTGGGCGTAGACGGCGCGGAACATCGCCCGGGCCGCGTCGCTGCCGTAGCCCGGCTCGACGAGGAGCGAGATCCAGCTCGTCAGGTACGAGTACTGCAATCCGACGATCGCGGTGTCGCCGTCGTGGAGGTACTCGAGCGTGTCCATCGCCGCGGGGTCCATCCACCCGGTGCCGGTCGGGGTGGCGACGACGAGGAGCTCGCGGTCGAAGGCGCCGGCGCGGATCATCTCGTCGAGGAGCAGCCGCGCGCGTTCCCCGATGTCGTCGGCGGAGTTCAGCCCGACGTAGACCCGTACCGGACGCTTCGCCTCGCGCCCGGTGAAGGCCGCGATCTCTTCCGCCGTCGGCCCCGAGGCGATGAACTGCCGTCCGGCGCGGCCGAGGTTCTCCCACGAGACCAGCGAGGCGGCGCTGCCGGTCACGAGCGGGTCGGTCGGCGCGTCGTACTGCGGCTCGATCAGCTCGTCGAGCGCGGCGAAGGAGTTGTCGGAGATGCGCAGGAAGGCGCGGAAGATCACCCCGTCGACCACCATGAAGAACAGGGTCGCGGCGATGGCGAGCGCGATCGCCCGCGAGATGCGGTCGGGCACGAAGCGCCCGATGAAGCGCCGGGCGAGCGAGAAGACCCGCGCGAAGAGCCGGCCGAGCATCGCGAGGACGACGAAGACCACGATCGCGATCGCGGCGATCTCGATCGACCGGCCCTGCTCGACCGGGGGCATGCCCATGCGGGCGCGGATCGAGTCCTGCCAGCCTACCGCCTTCCACAGGAAGGTGAGCACGATCGCCGCCGCCACCGCAGCCGCGGCCCAGGTCAGCGTCCGCGCCAGCCGGTCGTTGGGGAACGGCAGCTCGAGCCACGCCCAGATCTCGCGGGCGAGCACCCCGAGGCCGTAGCCGATGGCGAAGCAGACGCCGCCGAGCACGCCCTGGAGCAGGAAGCTCCGCGGGATCAGCGAGGGCGTCAGCGAGGCGGCGAGGAACAGGGCGCCGAGCATCAGCCCGATCCCCGAGAACGAGCGCCAGAGCGAGGCGAGCCCGCCGCCCATCCGCGCCACCGGCCCCCGCGGGGCGGTCTCGCGCGCCACGGCGGTCGGAGGCAGGCCGCCGGCGGGGGCGGAACGGGCAGGGGCAGCCATCGCGGGTCTCCGGAACAACGAGCTCGACCTCGGGCCTGCTTAGCACCGAACAACAGCGGGCGAAACACTCGCCGAAGCTTCGCCTCTACTGCCGGCGGTCAAGAATTCGCCACCCGGGTACCGCGCGGGAATCCGCGTGGCGGCGCGCGCTTTCCGTTGACACCTCCCCGGGCGGGCGCGAGTGTGCGGGCGCGAAGGAGGGTCGGCCGCGCCGGCCCCGGGGGCAACGTGAAGGAGCTTCGACATGGCGGAAACCCTGTCGCTCGACGCGGCCGTGGCCGAGAGCCGCGCCCACGTCGAGAAGGTGGTGCGGCGCAACACGACGCTGTTCCTCGTCCAGGCGGTGCTGATGGTCGTCGCGGGCATCGTCGCCCTCGGCTATCCGCTCGTCACCACGCTCGCGGTGACGCTGTTCCTCGGCTGGATGCTGGTGTTCTCGGGCATCGTCCAGGCGATCACCCTCATCGCCAACTCGCGGCTGCCGCACTTCGGGCTGCAGCTGGTCTCGGCGGTGCTGTCGGTCGTCGTCGGCGTGCTCTTCATCCGCAACCCCGGGGTGGCGGTGACGACGCTGGCGCTGCTGCTCGTCATCTACTTCTTCGTCGAGGGCATCGCCAAGATCGTGCTCGCGATCAGCGTTCGCCCGCTGCCGAACTGGGGATGGATCCTCGTCAGCGGCGTCGTCGGGGTGCTGCTCGGCGTCTGGCTGCTGATGAACCCGGCGCTGTCGATCGTCTTCCTCGGGCTCTTCATCGGCATCCAGCTCATCGCCGAGGGCGTCGCCATCGGCTGGATGGCGTGGAGCCTGCGCAAGTCCGCGGCGTGACCGGCAAGGTGGCGGCCGGCGGGCGCGAGCGCCTCGTCGTCAATCTCGCGCTCCAGGGCGGCGGCTCGCACGGCGCCTTCGCCTGGGGGGCGCTCGACCGCCTGCTCGAGGAGGACTGGATCGAGGTCGACGGCATCTCCGGCACCTCGGCGGGCGCGATGAACGCCGCGGTCTTCGCCCACGGCATCGCCACCGGCGGCCGCGACGGGGCGCGGGCGGCGCTCGACGACTTCTGGCGGCGGGTCGCGCGGGCGGCGGCGTTCAGCCCGTTCCAGCGCACGCCCCTCGACCGGATGACCGGCAACTGGTCGCTCGACCGCTCCCCGGCCTTCCTCGCGGCGGACCTGATGGCGCGGCTCGTCTCGCCCTACGCCGTCGCCGGGATGGCGAACCCGCTCGCCGACATCCTCGCCGAGGTCATCGACTTCGACCGCCTCGCCACCGGCCCGGTCGAGCTCTTCATCACCGCGACCAACGTCCGCACCGGCCGCGGCCGGGTGTTCCGCAAGCACGAGATCACCCCCGACGTGCTCCTCGCCTCGGCGTGCCTGCCGACGATGTTCCAGGCGGTCGAGATCGACGGCGAGCCCTACTGGGACGGCGGCTTCAGCGGCAACCCGACGCTGACGCCGCTCATCCGCGAGTGCGCCTCGCGCGACACCTTCCTCATCCAGATCAACCCGGTCGAGCGGCGCAAGCCCCCGCGCTCGGCGCGCGAGATCGCCAGCCGGATGAACGAGATCTCGTTCAACGCCGTCCTCCTCAAGGAGCTGCGCATGATCGCCGTCCTCCGCCAGGTGGTCGACGCAGGCCACGGCGAGGGGCGGGAGTGGGCGCGGATGCGCATCCACCTCATCCACGGCGACATCATGGAGAAGCTCGGGGACTCGTCGAAGCTCAACGCCGAGTGGGCGTTCCTCGCCATGCTTCGCGACGAGGGCCGCAGGGCCGCCGGGGACTTCGGCGCCAGCCACCGCGGCGCCATCGGCAAGCGCTCGACCTACGATCTCGACGCGCTCCTCGGGGAGGTTTGAGCCATGTCGGAGGCGCCCGGGGCGTCGCCCCGCCCGGAGGGGTCCTCTCCCGTCGTCCGCGCCGCCGCGGTCGCGGTGATCGCCTTTCTCGTCGTCTTCACCCTGCACGCCGGCTCGGGCGTCATCCTGCCCGTCGTCGAGGCGCTCGTCGTCTGGTTCGTGCTCAACGCCGTCGCCGACGGGGTCGCGCGCACGCCCTTCGTCGGGCGCCGCCTGCCGCGCGGGCTCGCCCTCGTCCTCGCCGCGGCCGGGGCCTTCGTCGTCGGCTTCGTCGTCGTCGAGAACTCGGTGAGGACGGTGACCGACCTCGGCCCGCGGGCGATGAGCTTCCGCGCCGGGCTCGACCCGTTCGTCGCCTGGGCCGCCGACGCGCTCGGGGTCGAGCGCGAGGCGATGGTCGAGAACTTCGCCTCGGGCTTCGGCCTCGAGGCGGTGATCCGCCAGGTGATCGCCGCGACGGTGTCGACGATCAGCCACTTCGGCATCGTGGCGATCTACGTCGCCTTCCTCCTCGTCGACCAGCGGTTCTTCGAGACCAAGCTCCGCCTGATCTTCCCCGATCCCGAGCGCCGGGCCCGGGTCCGCGCCGGCCTCGACCGCATCGTCGGGGCGATCCACGCCTACTTCCGGGTGATGGCCTTCGTCAGCGTCCTGACCGCCGCCCTGAGCTACGCCGTCCTCGTCGCCGTCGGGGTCGAGTACGCGGGGTTTCTCGCGACGATCATCTTCTTCCTGAACTTCATCCCGACGATCGGCTCGATCCTCGGGACGGTGCTGCCCGTCGCCTTCGCCCTCCTCCAGTTCCAGACGCTCGGGCCGCCGGCGCTCGTCCTGCTCGGCGTCGGCTTCGTCCAGTTCTCGATCGGCAACATCCTCCTGCCCCGGCTCTCGGCCGGGACCCTCAACATCAGCCTCTTCGTCACCCTCCTCGCCCTCTTCGCCTGGGGGGCGATCTGGGGGGTGACCGGCATGTTCGTCGCCATGCC
>CAZEGY010000213.1:0-6375 GCA_964511815.1 uncultured Rhodovulum sp. | reverse complement strand
CGACTTCAACGTCCGCCGTGCCGAGGTCACCTTCCGCGACGACCGCTACGGCCGGCTGCAACTCGGCAAGGGCTCCTCTGCCGCCGACGACACCGCCGAGTACGACCTCTCCATGGTCGCCGGCCCGATCATGTACGCCGGCGTCGCCGACATCGCCGGCGGCATCATCTTCACCGACGGCACCGACTACAGCGACGTCACCGTCGGCGACGCCTTCTTCGACTTCGACGGCGACCGTATGGCGCGCGTCCGCTACGACACCCCGATGTTCGGCCCGCTCCAGGGCTCGGTCTCCTACGGCCAGGACGACCAGTGGGCGGCGGCGGTCACCCTCGGCGGCGACTACGGCGACTGGAGCGGCTGGACGCTCGGCAACTTCACCGTGCTCGCCGCCGCCTCGGTCTACAACCCCGAGGACGACAATGTCGACTACGCCTACGCCGCCTCCGGCTCCGTCCTCCACGACCCGACCGGCCTCAGCCTGACGCTCTCCACCGGCGGCCAGAAGCTCGACGAGGGCGACGACCCGTCGAACCTCTACGCCAAGATCGGCTGGGACACCGAGCTCTGGTCCCTCGGCCCGACCGGCTTCGGCATCGACTACACCCAGGGCGAGAACGTCAGCGGCGACGGCGCCGAGGGCACGTCCTGGGGCATCGCCGCCGTGCAGCGCATCGCCCCCTACGAGATCGACCTCTACGCCCAGCTCCGGCGCTACGAGCTCGACCACGCCACCGAGCCCGGCCTCCGGGACATCACCGTCGGCACCTTCGGCACCAAGTTCTCCTTCTGACCGGGCTGACCGGGCATGGCACACGAGCCCCCGCCCGACGCACCGCGGCCTCCGGGGCTCGCGGCGGCGCTCGTCCCGGTCGCGACCCTCGTCGGCCTGCTCGGCCTCGCCTTCTACCTCTTCGGCGACGAGGCCGCGGCCGGGCCGAACCAGATCGCGCTGACCTTCTGCGCGCTGGTGGCGATGCTCGTCGCGTGGCGGCGCGGCCATTCGGTCGCCGACCTGCGCGACGCGGCGATGGCCAGCGTCTCGACGGGCCTGACCGCGATCTTCATCCTGCTCGCCGTCGGCGCCCTGATCGGCACCTGGGCGATGAGCGGCACGCTGGTCGCCATGGTCTACTATGGCCTCCAGCTGCTGAACCCCGACTATTTCTACATGACGTCCTGCCTGATCTGCGCGGTGATCGCGGTCTCGATCGGCAGCTCCTGGACCGTCGCCGGCACCATCGGCATCGGCCTGATGGGGGTCGCGGCGAAGATGGGCCTCGACCCGGCGATCACCGCCGGCGCCATCATCTCCGGCGCCTACTTCGGTGACAAGGCGTCGCCCCTCTCCGACACCGCCAACCTCGCCTGCGCCGCCGCCGGGTCCAACCTCTACGACCACATCCGCGAGTCGCTCTGGACCTCGGTACCGGCGCTCCTCGTCGCGCTCGCGATCTTCTGGAGCCTCGGCTCCGCGGTCGCCTTCGACCCCTCGCCCACCCTCGACCGCATCGACGCGAGCTTCCATCCGCGCCTCCTGCACTTCGCGCCGCTGATCCTCGTCCTCGCCCTCGCCCTGCTGCGCTGGCCGCCGTTCGTCACCATCTTCCTCGGCGCCCTCGCCGGCGGCCTCCTCGCCGTCGCGACGGCCCCGGACCGCGTCATCGCCTTCGCCGACGCCGACGCCATCCCCCGCGGCCTCGGGCTCCTCAAGGGCGTCTGGGCGGCGCTCGCCACCGGCTTCGTCTCGACGACCGGCGAGCCGGCCGTCGACGCGCTCCTCAGCCGCGGCGGCATGGCGAGCATGCTCGGCACCGTCTGGCTGATCCTGACCGCGCTCGCCTTCGGCGGCATCGTCGAACGCGCGGGCATCCTCGACCGCCTGATCGGCCCGCTGATCGCCGCCGCCCGCTCCACCGGCGCGCTGGTCGCGACCCTGGTCGGGTCGGCCTTCGCCACCAACGTCCTCGCCTCCGACCAGTACATCGCCATCGTCCTGCCGGGGCGGATGTTCCGCACCGCCTTCGAGCGCCGCGGCCTCGCGCCGGTCGTCCTGTCCCGCGCGCTCGGCGACTCCGCGACCGTCACGTCGCCGCTGGTTCCGTGGAACAGCTGCGGCGCCTACATGGCGGCCACCCTCGGGATCGCCGCGACCTCCTTCGCCCCCTTCTGCTTCTTCAACCTCCTGAACCCCGTGGTGACGATCGCTTTCGCCGCGCTCGGCCTCCGGATGCACACGATCCGCCCCGGACCACGCTCGGGCCCCTGAGCCTGCCCTCACCGGCTCCCGGGCCTCGGGGCGAAGCGCCGCGTCTCCGCCGACAGCGGCAGCGCGAAACCGACGATGGCTGCGGACGCGACCACCGGAAGATTGCATCGACGCGCGAACGCGATGTCACGTTCCAATTCAGGCATTGACACGATTGTCACGTTCCATTATGCGGATCAAGAGATTGGAACGAACCAAACCTAGGGTGGAACCACGATGAACTGGGGCCTGATAGGCGCGAGCACGATAGCGTCCGAGCATGTGATCGGCGCCATTCGCGCCCACGACGGCGACATCGTCAACGTTCTGAGCGGCGACGAGCACCGAGGTGCCCGCTATGCCGAACGGCACGCGATCCCCGCGAGCACCACGGACCTGGAGGCGCTGCTGGCGACCCCGGCCCTCGATGCGGTCTACGTCTCCACCACCAACGACAAGCACTACCCGCAGGCGATGGCGGCGATCGCCGCCGGCAAGCACGTGCTCTGCGAAAAGCCGCTGGCGATGACCGCCGCCGAGGCGGCGGAGATGGTCCGGGCGGCGGCCGGCAAGGGCGTGGTCTTCGCCACCAACCACCACCTGCGCAACGCCGGCGCGCATCTGGCGATCCGCGACCTGATCGCCGGCGGGCGGATCGGGCGGGTGCTGAGCGTGCGGGTGTTCCATGCGGTGCATCTGCCGCCGCACCTCCAGGGCTGGCGGATCAACGATGCCGGCGCGGGCGGCGGGGTGATCCCCGACATCACCGTCCACGACGCGGACACGGTGCGCTTCTACCTCGGCGAGGATCCGGCGGAGGTGGTGGCGATGGCCGGCGCCTCGGGGATGGGCGCGGGCGTCGAGGACAGCGTCATGTCGGTGTGGACCATGCCCTCGGGGGCGATGGTGCAGACCCACGAGAGCTTCACCCACCCCTTCGCCGGCTCGGGGGTCGAGGTGCATGGCACCGAGGGCTCGATCTTCGGGCGCGGGATCATGACGCAGAAGCCGGTCGGAGAGGTCGAGCTCGTGGACGCGGCCGGCCGGCACGCGATCGAATTCGAGGGCCACGACCTCTACGCCCGCTCGCTCGCCCGCTTCTCCGAGGCGGTGGCGGGGCGCGGGCGGCCGGCGGCGGACGGCGTCGACGGGGTGAAGTCGCTGGCGGTGGCGATGGCCGTCCGCGAGGCGGCGCGAACGGGACGTGCGGTGCGCGTCGATTACGAGGGGTTCTGAGCGATGGCTTCGAAGATCGTCTCCGCCGCGGCGGCAGTGGCGCGGATACCGGACGGGGCGGTGGTGACGGTGTCCTCCTCGTCGGGCCTCGGCTGCCCGGACAAGGTGCTGGCGGCGATCGGCGCGCGCTTCGACGCCGAGGGGCATCCGCGCGACCTGACGACGATCCATCCGATCGCGGCGGGCGACATGTACGGGATCAAGGGCGTCGACCACATCGCCAAGGACGGGCTGCTGTCGACGATCATCGGCGGCTCCTATCCGAGCGGGCCGTCGTCGCTGCCGATGCCGGAGATCTGGCGGATGCTGACCGAGGACCGGGTGGCGGCCTACAACGTGCCCTCGGGGATCCTCTTCGACATGCACCGCGACGCGGCGGCGCGGCGGCCGGGGGTGCTGACGCAGGTCGGGCTCGACACCTTCGTCGATCCGGTGCGGGAGGGGTGCGCGATGAACGCCTCGGCGGCGGCCCGGCCGATCGTGGCGCGGGTCGAGTTCGGCGGGGAGACCTGGCTGCACTTTCCGAACATCGTCCCCGACGTGGCGATCATCCGGGCGACGACGGCGGACGCGCACGGCAACCTGACCTACGAGCACGAGGGGGCCTATCTCGGCGGGCTGGAGCAGGCGATCTGCGTGCGCAACCACGGCGGGCTCGTCATCGCGCAGGTGAAGCGGGTGACGGCGGGCGGGTCGCTCCGGCCCCACGACGTGCGGGTGCCGGGGCATCTCGTCGACCTGGTGGTGGTCGATGCGGAGCAGCGGCAGACCACCGAGACGGACTACGATCCGGCGATCTCCGGGGAGATCATGCGGCCGTGGTCGAGCTTCAACGTCGCCGAGCATGGCGTCGAGAAGATCGTCGCCCGCCGCTCCGCGATGGAGTTGCAGGACGGGATGACGGCCAACCTCGGCTTCGGGATCTGCTCGATGGTGCCGCGGATCCTGCTCGAGGAAGGCTACCCGCAGGCGGTGACCTGGGCGATCGAGCAGGGTGCGGTCGGGGGGATGCCGCTGATGGGCTTCGCCTTCGGCTGCGCCTCGAACGCCGACGCCTTCATGCCGAGCCCGCAGCAGTTCACCTACTTCCAGGGGGGTGGGTTCGACGTGACCTTCCTGTCGTTCCTGGAGATCGACCTCGAAGGCAACGTCAACGTCTCCAAGCTCGGCAAGAAGCCCTATCTCACCGCAGGTTGCGGCGGGTTCGTCGACATCACCGCGCGGGCGCGGAAGATCGTCTTCGCCGGGCAGTTCGAGGCCGGCGCCCAGTTCGAGATCGCCAATGGCGAGATCCGGGTGTCGAAGTCCGGCAGGTTCCCGAAGATGGTCGAGAAGGTCGAGCACGTCACCTTCTCCGGCCGGCGGGCGCGGGAGCTCGGGCAGGAAGTGCTCTACGTCACCGAACGCTGCGTGATCCGGCTGACCGACGAGGGGCTGGTCGCCACCGAGATCATGCCGGGGATCGATCCTGAGCGCGACATCGTCGCGGCGTCGCTCGGCCGGGTCAGTCTCGCCCCGGACGCGAAGCTGCTTCCGAAGAGCCTGCTCGGCACCGGGCCGATGGGGCTGGTGCTGGAACGGAAGGGCCTGCCGGTCCCCCATGCGCATGGCGTCGAGGCCGTCGAGGCCGCGCAATGAGCGGGCGTCTCGCGCGCGAGACGGGGGTCAAGCGCATGATATTGCACGGATTCACCTCGCGCGTTAACCGACTGGAAAGGAGGGGTACGCGATGAGCGCGCTGCACCTGACGATCGACGGGACGGTTGCCGAGCTGAGGCTCGACAACCCGGCCAAGCTGAATTCGCTGACCGTACCCATGCTCGAGGCGCTCGACGCCCATTGCGCGGCGCTGGAGCGGAACGGCGAGGTCCGGGCCGTCATCGTCACCGGCACCGGCGAGAAGGCTTTCTGCACCGGGGCCGACATCGGCGCCTGGGGGCCGATGGCGCCGTTCGACTTCGCGCGCCACTGGGTCCGCGAGGGACACCGGATCTTCGACCGGCTGGCGCGCCTCGGCAAGCCGACGATCGCGGCGCTGAACGGCCACACCTTCGGCGGCGGGCTGGAGCTGGCGGCGGCATGCGACATCCGGGTGATCGCGCCACGGGCGACGCTGGCGCTGCCGGAGGCGGGGGTCGGCATCGTGCCGGGCTGGTCGGGGACGCAGCGGGTGGCACGGCTGCTGCCGGAGGCGGTGGTGAAGGAGATGGCGCTCTTCGGCCGACGCATCGGTGCGGAGCGGGCGATGGCGCTCGGCTTCGTCGCCGAGGTGGCGGAGGACGTGGGCGCGGCGGCGCGGGCCATCGCGGAGCGGGCGGTGACACTGTCGCCGCGCGCCGTGGAGGTGGCGAAGTACATGATCCAGGCGGGCGCCGGCGAGGACCGCGCGGCGCTGATCGAGGCGCTCGGGGCGGGCATGATCGCCGCGAGCGAGGATCGGGCGGAGGGCGTCGGCGCCTTCGGCGACAAGCGCAAGCCCGAGTTTCCGGGGAGATGAACGAGATGCTGGACCTGACCCTCGTGGCCGCGACGGACGCGACCCTGCCGGCGGAGCCGCTGGCGGTGCGCCACCTGATCGGCGGCGCATGGTGCGACAGCGCCGACGGGGCGAGCTTCGAGCGCCGCTCGCCGGCGCATGGCGTGGTGGTGACGCGGGCGGCGAAGGGCGGCGCGGCGGAGACGGACGCGGCCATCGCCGCGGCGCGGGCGGCGTTCGACGACGGGCGCTGGTCGGAGCTGTCGGGGAAGGAGCGCGCGACGCTGCTCCTCGGGGTCGCCGACCTCATCGACCGTGACCGCGAGCGGATCGCCCGGGTCGAGACGCTGGAAGCCGGCAAGCCGATCGCCCAGGCGCGGGCGGAGATCGAGGGGGCGGCGGACCTCTGGCGCTA
>CAZEGY010000212.1:0-6419 GCA_964511815.1 uncultured Rhodovulum sp. | reverse complement strand
AGGAGACCCACGTCATGGAGCACGGCCTCTACGTGCTCGAGGGCAAGGCGGTCTACCGGCTCAACCGCGACTGGGTCGAGGTCGAGGCCGGCGACTTCATGTGGCTGCGCGCCTTCTGCCCGCAGTGCTGCTACGCCGGCGGGCCGGGGCCGTTCCGCTACCTGCTCTACAAGGACGTGAACCGCCACCCCAAGCTGAGGCTCGGCCGATGAACGTCGCCGAGACCGCGCGCGCCCTCGTCGCCGAGCCGCTGACCGCGGCCGCCTTCGCTCCCTTCGGGGACGTGATCGAGGCGACGGGCGACATCATCCCGATCAACGGCGGCATGTGCGACCGCTTCCACGACCGGGCGCGGATGGAGTTCACCGGCGACGGCCGGGCGGGGATCAGCGTCGGCCTCGGCCGGCCCTATCCGCTGCCGGTCTCGTTCACCCTCGTCGAGCGCCACCCGCTCGGGAGCCAGGCGTTCGTGCCGATGCAGGAGGATCCGTTCCTCGTCGTCGTCGCGCCGGACGCGGGCGGGCGGCCGGGGACGCCGCGGGCGTTCCTCACCGCGCCGGGGCAGGGGGTGAACTATCACCGCAACGTCTGGCACGGCGTCCTGACCCCGCTCGGGCGGCCGGGGCGCTTCCTCATCGTCGACCGCATCGGCACCGGCAACAACCTCGAGGAGTTCTTCTACGACGCGCCGTGGACGGTGACCGCGCCGGCCTGACGCGGACCAAGGCAGCGGCCCGGGAGGATCGCCGAGATCCGTCCCGGGCCGCGTGCGCCGGCGTCGCCCGTACCGTTGACTGTCACCCCTTACGCGCTACTCGGAAACGACCGGACCTCGCGGGCGCGCTGCCGACGACCGTGCCGGAGCCTTGTCCGGAGCGGCTTTCGCCCCGATATTGCCGGGGAACGATGTCGTCGCTATGACGGTCCGCGTCCGGCACGCCCCCGGACGGCGGAACCTTTCGCGAACACGGCGGCGGACCGCGCATATTGTGCAGTGCGGCATCCGGCCGGGGAATAGCCGTTGAATCGCTACCCGAATTCCGCCATTTTGGCGCGCGATCCGAACAGGCAGGAGAGATGCATGACCGACGGCGTGGCGACCATGGCGGCACCGCTCGCCCGCCCCGCCTACAAGCGCGTGCTCCTGAAGATTTCGGGCGAGGCGCTGATGGGGCCGGGCCAGTACGGCCTGCATCCGCCCACCGTGGAGCGGATCGCGGCCGATGTCGAGGCGCTGCACCGCCTCGGGGTCGAGATCGCGATGGTGATCGGCGGCGGCAACATCTTCCGCGGCCTCCAGGGCAGCGCCCAGGGCATGGAGCGGACGACCGCGGACTACATGGGGATGCTGGCGACGGTGATGAACGCCCTCGCGGTGCAGTCGGCGCTCGAGGCGCGCGGCGTGCACACCCGCGTCGTCTCGGCGATCCCGATGGACCAGGTCTGCGAGCCCTACATCCGCCGGCGCGCGGTGCGCCACCTCGAGAAGGGGCGGGTGGTGATCTTCGCCGCGGGCACCGGCAACCCCTACTTCACCACCGACACGGCGGCGACGCTCCGGGCGTCGGAGATGTCGTGCGAGGTGCTGTTCAAGGGCACCCAGGTCGACGGGGTCTACGACAGCGACCCGAAGAAGAACCCCGACGCCAAGCGTTACGACCGCATCAGCTATGACCAGGTGCTCCAGAAGCACCTGAAGGTCATGGACGCGGCGGCGATCGCGCTCGCGCGCGACAACCGCCTGCCGATCATCGTCTTCGCCCTCGACGGACCGAGCGGCCTCGCCGACATCGTCCAGGGGCAGGGGCGCTTCACCATCGTCGAGCCCGGCTGAGACCGGGCCGGGCAGGGAGACGGACATGTCCGACGAGCAGATCGACATCGCGGCGCTGGAGAAGCGCATGGAGGGGGCGTTGAACGCGCTCCGCAACGAGTTCGCCTCGCTGCGCACCGGGCGGGCCTCGGCGTCGATGCTCGATCCGGTGACGGTCGACGCCTACGGCCAGGCCATGCCGGTCAACCAGCTCGGCACCATCACCGTGCCCGAGCCGCGGATGGTGCTCGTCAACGTCTGGGACAAGTCGATGGTCAACGCCGTCGACAAGGCGATCCGCAACTCCGGCCTCGGGATCAACCCGCAGATGGACGGCACCATCCTGCGCCTGCCGATCCCCGAGCTCAACGAGGAGCGCCGCCGCGAGCTCGCCAAGGTCGCCGGCCAGTACGCCGAGCACGCGCGCGTCGCGATTCGCAACGTCCGCCGCGACGGCATGGACCAGCTCAAGCGCGCCAAGGCCGACGGCATGGGCGAGGACGACAACAAGCTCTGGCACGACGAGATCCAGGAGCTGACCGACGCGGCGATCCACAAGGTCGACGCGGCGCTAACGTCGAAGCAAGACGAGATCATGCAGATCTGAGGAGCGCCGGCCCGCGCGCGCTTCCGGGTTCGAGGGTAGATTAAGCGATGTACGTGGAACAGCATTCGAGCGTGGTTGCCGGGGGAGACCCGGGTCCGAGCCATGTCGCGATCATCATGGACGGCAACGGCCGCTGGGCGACGAGCCGCGGCCTGCCGCGCCTCGCCGGCCACCGGCGCGGGGCCGACCGGGTGCGCGAGATCGTCGAGAGCTGTCCCGACCTCGCCATCAGCCACCTGACGCTGTTCGCGTTCTCGACCGAGAACTGGAAGCGCCCGGCGCAGGAGGTGATCGGCCTGATGCGGCTCTTCCGCCGCTACATCAAGAAGGAGGGGGCGCGCCTCGTCGCCGAGGGCGTGCGCGTGCGCTTCATCGGCGGCCGCGACCGCCTCGACGCCGACCTCCAGGCGCTGATGGCCGGGCTCGAGATGCAGACGGCGACCAACGGCCGCCTCCACCTCACCGTCGCGATCAACTACGGCGGCCGCGACGAGCTGCTCCGCGCCACCCGCCGCGTCGCCGAGGCGGTGCGCGCCGGGCGGATCGCCGTCGACGACATCACCCCGGAGACGATCGAGGCGCACCTCGACACCGCCGGCCTCCCCGACCCCGACCTCGTGGTGCGCACGAGCGGCGAGTGCCGGGTCTCGGGCTTCCTGCCGTGGCAGACCGCCTACGCCGAGTTCGCCTTCGTCGACACGCGCTGGCCCGACTTCACCGCCGAGATCTTCGCCGCGCAGGTGCGCGGCTTCGGCGCCCGCGAGCGCCGGTTCGGCGCCGTCGCCACATGACAGCCGCCAGCCCGCGGTCGACCCGCTTCGCGGATCTCGGGCTGCGGGTGGTCTCCGGCCTCGCCCTCGCCGTCCTCGCCTTCGCCAACGTCTGGGCCGGCGGCGCCTGGGCGGCGGCGTTCCTGTCGCTCGCGCTCGTGCTCATGCTCTGGGAGTACCACCGCATGGTGACGGGCGACGGCCGCGCCCGCGCCCCGGCGCTCGTCGTCGCCGCGGTGGCGGGGACCGCGGCGCTGGTCGCGACCGCCGGGTGGAGCGCCGGGCACGGGCTCGCCTGGCTCGCCGCCGGGGTCTTTCTCGTCGCCCTCGCCGCGCGGCGGTGGGCGGGGTGGATGACGGCGGGCTTTCTCTACATGACCCTCGCGATGGGGGCGCTGCTCGTGCTCCGGGCGAAGGACGAGGGCGTCTGGCTGATCCTGTGGATGGTGGTGGTCGTCGTCGCCACCGACGTCGGCGCCTACTTCGTCGGCCGGGCGGTCGGCGGCGCGAAGCTCTGGCCGGCGGTCAGCCCGGGCAAGACGCGCTCGGGCGCCCTCGGCGGCCTCGCCGCGGCGGCGGTCGTCGGACTTCTCTTCGGACTGGCAATGGACTGGAACCCGATCCGCATCGGATTTCTCAGCATCGGCATCTCGGTCTGCGCCCAGGCGGGCGACCTGCTCGAGAGCGCGGTCAAGCGCCGCTTCGCGGTCAAGGACGCGAGCGCGCTCATTCCCGGGCACGGCGGGGTCATGGACCGCCTCGACGGGATCATGGGCGGGGTGTGGTTCTTCGGCATCTGCGACGCCCTCGGCGTCGGCGTGATCGGCAACTGAGCCATGCGCAGGGTCACCATCCTCGGATCGACCGGATCGGTCGGCCAGAACACGGTGTCGCTCCTCGAGGCGCAGGGCGGGCGCGAGGCCTACGAGGTCGTGGCGCTGACCGGCGGCGCCAACGTCGCGCTCCTCGCCGAGCAGGCCCGCCGCCTCGGGGCGCGGGTGGCGGTGACCGCCGACCCCGGCCGCGGCGACGAACTCGCCGCCCTGCTCGACGGCAGCGGCGTCCGCGCCGAGGCCGGTCCCGAGGCGCTCTGCCGGGTGGCGGCGGAGCCCGTCGACTGGGGCATGTCGGCGATCGTCGGCGCCGCGGGCCTCGCGCCGGGCCTCGAGCTCGCCCGCCACGGCGGCGTCCTCGCCCTCGCCAACAAGGAGAGCCTCGTCTGCGCCAGCGCCCTGCTCCGGCGGACCTGCGCCGCGGCGGGCACGCGCCTCCTCCCGGTCGACAGCGAGCACAGCGCCCTCTACCAGCTCCTCCGCGAGGAGCCGCGCGGCGTCCTCGACCGGCTGATCCTCACCGCCTCGGGCGGCCCGTTCCGGGAGTGGTCGCTGGCGCGGATGGCCGCGGCGACGCCGGCGCAGGCGCGGGCGCATCCCAACTGGGACATGGGCGCGCGCATTTCGATCGACAGCGCGACGATGTTCAACAAGGCGCTGGAGATCATCGAGGCGCGGGCGCTGTTCGACGTGCGCCCCGACCAGATCTCGGTCGTCGTCCACCCGCAGTCGGTCGTCCACGCGCTGATCGAGCTCACCGACGGCGCGATCCTCGCCCACCTCGGGCCGTCGGACATGCGCGAGGCCATCGGCTACGCGCTCGACTGGCCCGAGCGCCGGCCGCTGCCGGTGGAGCGGCTCGACCTGACCAGGGTCGGCCGCCTCGACTTCGCCCCCGCCGACGAGCGCCGCTTCCCCGCACTCCGCCTCGCCGGCGACGTGCTCGCCCTCGGCGGGCTCGCGGGCGCGGTCTTCAACGCCGCCAAGGAGGCCGCTCTCGATGCGTTTATCGCCGGGCGGATCGGCTTCCTTGACATGGCGGTGCTCGTCGAACACGTACTCGAGCGCCTCGGACCCGAGGCGGGGCGGATCGGCCCCGACTACGACCTGGCGACGGTGACCGCCCTCGACGTCGAGGGCCGTCGTCTCGGCGCCGTCTGGGTCGGCGCCTTCCGCGGAAAGTGAGGACATGGACGCACTCGCCAGCATTCCCCTGATCGGGGGTCCGATCGCGACGATCCTGCCCTTCGTCGTCGTGCTCGGGATCGTGGTGTTCGTCCACGAGTTCGGTCACTACATCGTCGCCCGCTGGTGCGGCATCCGCTCGGAAGTGTTCTCGATCGGCTTCGGCCCGGTCCTGTGGTCGCGGCACGACCGGCGCGGCACGCTCTGGCAGGTCGCGGCGCTGCCGCTCGGGGGCTACGTCAAGTTCGTCGGCGACGCCGACGGGGCGAGCCGCGCCGACCAGACCAAGCTCGACGCCATCCCCCCGGGCAAGCTCGCCGAGAGCTTCCACGGCGCCAGCGTCTGGCGGCGGATGCTGACGGTGCTCGCCGGGCCGGTCTTCAACTTCCTGCTGACGATCGCGGTCTTCGCCGCGCTCGCCATGTGGCAGGGGATGCCCACCGAGCGTCCGACGATCGGCGAGGTCAAGGCGCTGCCGGGGATCGAGCAGCCCCTGCGTGCCGGCGACGTGCTCCTCGCGGTGAACGGCGCGCCCGTCGACGGCTTCGAGGACATCTTCGCCGCGGCGCAGGAGATGCCCGCGCCCGGCCCGATGGACGTCCGCGTCGAGCGCGGCGGCGACACCTTCGAGCTGACCGTGCCCTACGCGCTGCCCGCGCTGGTGCAGGGCGTCGAGCCGCTGTCGCCGGCGAGCGCGGCCGGCCTCCGGCGCGGCGACGTCATCCTCGAGGCCGACGGCAAGCCGCTCGCCTCGTTCGAGGATCTCCGCGCCGTGGTCCTCGGCGCCGGCGGGCGGACGATCCCGCTCCTCGTCTGGCGCGAGGGGGCGCGGGTCGAGCTCGACATCACCCCGCAGGAGCGCGACACCGACAACGGCGAGGGCGGCTTCGAGCGGCGGGTGATGATCGGCGTCGCCGGCGCGCCGCTCTACACGCCGGCGACCGAGACCCCGATGCCGTGGACGGCGGCCGCCTACGGCGCCGAGCGCATGGCGATGATCGTCGTCCAGTCGCTGAACGGCATCCGCTACATCGTCACCGGCGCGATCGGGGCGGAGAACCTGCAAGGCCCGCTCGGCATCGCCCAGATCTCCAGCGAGACCGCGGCGCAGGGGTTCCTCAACTTCGTCGCGCTGATCGGGGTGATCTCGACGGCGATCGGGCTCCTCAACCTCTTCCCGATCCCGGTGCTCGACGGCGGCCACTTCGTCG
>CAZEGY010000211.1:0-6423 GCA_964511815.1 uncultured Rhodovulum sp. | reverse complement strand
GCGACCGCCGCTACCTGGCGGAGCGCTTCGGCGCGGACTATGCTGTCTGAGCGGCCGATGGACGACGGCCGATGGCGCTGCTGATCCACGCCGGCATCCACCGCACCGGCTCCACCAGCCTGCAGCAGTTCCTCGCCGCCAACCGGGCGGCGCTGGCGGCGCGCGGCGTCGCCTATCCCGGCGAGGCGGTCAACCACCAGGCGCTGGCTTGGGCGCTGAAGCGCGGCGAGAGCGGCGCCCGCGAGGTGCTGGCGCTGGTCGAGGCGGCCGGCGCGGCGCGGGTGGTGCTCTCGGGCGAGGACTTCGCCATCCACACCGACCTCGGCTGGCTCCGCGAGGTGGCCGCCCGCCACGACACCCGGGCGGTCTTCTACCTGCGTCGGCAGGACCACTGGCTGATGTCCTGGTACAACCAGCACGTGAAGTGGCCGTTCGACCGGCAGAAGTCGCGCATGGACCCGCAGGCGTTCCTGGCGACGATCGCCGACTTCCACTGGCTCGACTACGCAGCACTCTTCGGGCGCTGGCAGGCGGCGCTCGGCCCCGGGGGCGTCGCGGTGGCGATCCTCGAGACGGGCCAGGTCGAGGACGTCACCGGCGACTTCCTCGCCCGGCTCGGGCTCGGGCGCGAGGGCCTCGACTTCAGCGACGAGCGGGCCAACGACAGCCTGCCGGTCCACCTGCTGGAGATCGCCCGCAGCCTCGGGCTCTTCGACATGCGCCCAGGGCAGCGGCTGCGGGTGCTGAACGCGCTCCGCGCCGGGCTCGCCGACAAGGCCAGTCCGGCGCGGACGGTCTATTCGCCGGCGGAGCGGGGGGCCGTCCTCGCCCGGTTCGCCGCGTCCAACCGCCGGCTCGCCCGGGAGGCCTTCGGCCGCGAGGCGCTGTTTCTCGAGCCGCCGCCGGCGCCCGACGCCGCCTACTACCGTTTTCCCGACCTGCCCCGCGAGACCCTGCTCGGCGACTGGATCGCGCCGGTGGTCCGCGAGCTCCTCAACCCGCGCTGAGGGGGCGCCGCGCGTTGCCTTGCATTACCCCATCTGCTAGGCGGATCGGCGTGCCCGGCCCCGGCCGGGGCCGCCCTCCGGTTGCCGACGGATCCGCCTCCCCGCGATGAAGCTCTCGTTCCTGATCCTCGCCCATGACCGGCCCGAGCAGGCGGCGGAGCTCGCCCGCACCCTGGTCGCCGCGGCGCGCGACGCCACTGCCTTCATCCACTTCGACGTCCGCGCCAGGCCCGTGGACTTCGCGGCGCTCGCCGCGGCGGTCGGGGGCGAGCCGCGCGTCCGGCTGGTCGCCAAGCGGGCCGCCGGCGCCTGGGGCAGCTTCGGCCTGGTGGAGGCGCCGCTGAACGCGTTGGCGCAGATGGAGGCGGAAGGCGTCGAGCCCGACTACGTGGTGCTGCTCTCCGGCGCCTGCCTGCCCTGCCGGCCGGTGGCCAGCCTCGAGCGCTTCCTGACGGAACGCGACGGCGGCGAGTTCATCGAGTCCGAGGACGAGAGCTGGATCACCGGCGGCTGGCGCGCCGAGCGCTGGCGCTACTGGCACGTCTTCGACCACAAGACCCGGCGGCCGCTGGAGGCCGCCTCGGCGCGGATCCAGAAGTACCTCGGGGTGCGCCGCCGCTTCCCCGCCGGGCTGGAGCCGCGCTTCGGCTCGCAGTGGTGGACGCTCTCCTGGCCGGTGCTGCAGGCGATCCTCGCCGACATCCGCCGCCAGCCGAAGCGCCTCGACTTCTTCCGCAGCGTCTGGATTCCCGACGAGATGGTGTTCCAGACCTACGTCAACGCCCTGGTGCCGCGCGAGGCGATCGCCGGCTTCGGGCTCACCCATTTCCAGTTCACCAACCGCGGCAAGCCGATCGTCTTCCACGACGACCACGCCGACTACGTCGCGGCCCTCGGGCGCTTCTTCGTGCGCAAGGTCTCGCCGGAGGCGCGCGCCCTGCGCGCCGCCTGCCTCGCCCGGGCGGCGGCGTCGGACGACGGCCGAAGGCTGGGGCCGCCGCACGCCCGTCGCCACGACTACAAGCTGAAGATCGCCGCCCAGACCCACTATCCGCGGCCGGGGCAGATCTACTACGCCGACCAGTTCGTCACCATGAGCGCCCCGGTGCTCGCCCGTGCCGAAGGCGCCTACGTGGTCCTCGCCGGCCCGCCCGCCCTGACCGCGGCGGTGGCTGCCGATCTGCCCCGCGAGAGCTTCACCGTCTTCGGCGAGGTCTTCGCCCCCGGCAGGGTCGACCTCGGCGAGGCCGCCCCCGCCGGGGAGGGCTTCCACGGCCTGAACCGGGACGACATGGCGATCCGCGACATGCACCCGGCACTCTGGCTGGTACGGCTGCGCGCCCGCGCCGAAAGGGTGCCGGTCCTGACCTGGTCGCCGGTCAACCAGCGCTGGCTCCTCGCCGAGGCGGTGCGCGACCCCAGGGCGCTCGTCGTCACCCTGCCGCCGTCCTCGGGGGACCCGGACCGGGACCGGGCGGCGCTGCTCGAGCGCTGCCTCGGCCCGACCCGGCCGGCGGCGGCGCGCCTCGGCGTGGCGCCGGCGCGGTTCCGCGCCGCCATGGGCGACGGCGCCGGGGCGCAGAAGCCCGACATGGCGCTCTGGCTGGTCGCCGGCACCGCGGAGCTCCGGGCGCCCGACGTGGCGCTGCCCTGGAGCGCCGGGCCGGGGCCGATCGCCGCGGAGCTCCGCGCCCGGCGCCGGGAGGCGCTCGGGCGCGCGCTGGCCGCCTGCCGGTTCCGCGACGCCCCGTGGTTTCCCGGGCTCGCCGCGGCGCTGGAGCGCGCCGCCGGCCGGCTGGCGGACGCGGCGGCGCCGCCGGCGGCCGAAGCCGGAGCCAGCGCCGGACCCGACGCCGGCCCGGTGGTGATGGAGGACGCCTCGTGAAGGGCAGCGATGCGCTCGTCGCGGTCCTGACCTCGCCGCGCTTCGTCTGGCTCGAGCTCCGCGACCGCCGGGCCGGGCGGCAGCTGCGGCTGGTGCAGGACCGGCTGGCGGCGGCGCGGCCGTCCGACATCCTGCTCGTCACCTGCCTCAGGAACGAGCGGCTGCGCCTGCCGGCCTTCGCCGCCCACTACCGCCGGCTCGGGGTCGGGCATTTTCTGGTGATCGACAACGACTCGGACGACGGGCTGATGGACTGGGCGCGCGAGCAGCCCGACGTCTCGGTCTGGCACACCACGGCGAGCTACAAGGCCTCGAAGTTCGGCATGCTCTGGGTCAACGACCTGCTGCGCCGGCACGGCCGCGGCCGCTGGTGCGTGGTGGTCGACCCCGACGAGTTCCTGGTCTACCCGATGATGGAGACCCGCTCGCTCGGGGCACTCGCCCAGTTCCTCGAGGACGACCACCGGCCCTGCCTGCACGCGCTGCTCGTCGACGCCTATTCCGACCGGCCGCTGGCCGAGACCCGGCTCGGGGAAGGCGACGACCCGTTCGCGGTCTGCCCGTTCTTCGACCGCGACGGCTACCTGCAGCGCGAGAGCTGGGGCAACTCCACCTGGGTGCAGGGCGGCCCGCGGATGCGGATCCACTTCCACGACCGCCCGGCGGACGCGCCGGCCTTGAACAAGATCCCGCTGGTGCGCTGGAAGCGGCACTACCACTACAACATGTCGACCCACGACGCCTGGCCGCGGCGGCTGAACCGGGCGCATGCCCAGGGCGAGGTCTCGACCTCCGGGGCGCTCTTCCACTTCAAGCTGGTGGCCGGCCTGCACGACAAGGCGGCGGAGGAGGCGGTCAGGAACGAGCACTACGGCGGCGGCCGCGAATACGCCCGCTACCGCAGCGCCGGGGCGGCGGAGTTCTTCGCCGAAGGCATCAGCGCCCGTTTCGAGGACAGCCGCCAGCTGGTCGAGTTCGGCCTGATGTCGCCGGGCCGCTGGTTCTGATCCTGCCGCGCGCGCCCCGCGCGATCCCGCGTTAACCTTGGCTTCCGGCCGCATTTCGTATGGCCGGATTCCAGCCTCTTTCCAGCCGCGTTCCAGCTCATCCAAATCGTTGTTAACACTGGCGGAATGCGCCATATCCCCCGAAGGGCCCGGGTCACTCCGCCGAAAAGCACATGACGCCGGCTCGGGCCGACGCCGGGCGCATCCGCAGCCGGCGCCCGAGCGCGGCAACGCTCCGCAGCAGGGTGCGCCGCTCCTCCCAGGCGATCGGCGCGATCAGCCCGGCGGCGACGAGATCCCCCGGGCCGCCGTAGGCGCGGCTCTCGGGATAGTCGAGGCGGAGGCCGCGGTCGCGGGCCAGCACCTCAAGGTAGCGGCGGTACTCCAGGCTGCCGCGCCAGTAGTTGCCCTCCGCGCTCGCCCGCTCCGCCTTGGCGAGGAAGCCGTCGCGGAACTTGTAGTGCAGGATGCCGAGGAAGCAGTCCGACCGGTAGTTCTCCCGGTAGGGATGCAGGTGATGCGGGCTCGCCACCACCTCGCCGGCGCGGACGTGGAATAGCGGATACTTGGTGAGCTCCGGGTCGAAGGTGTCCCCCCGCAGCGAGAACTTGCGCCGCCGCGGCCCGCCCTTGCGCGAGATCCGCTCGAGGCAGAGCGCCTCCTCGTAGCCGTCGCCGTCGAAGAGCCGGAAGCGCTCGCCGAGCCGCCGGCCGGCCGCCGGCGGCACCGCGAGGAGCGGCCCCGGGGCGTACATGTCGACCAGCATGCCGCGCACCCGGCGGAGACCGCGGGCGGCGGCGAGGGCCGCGAGCTCTGCGAGCCCACGCCCGGGGACGCCGTCGAAGACCAGGTGCTCGTCGGCGTCCACATGCAGGTACCAGCGGTCGTGGCCGTAGCGGGCGATCAGCGCGTTCACCCAGCCCTGCTTGCCGGCGAACGGGCGCGCCACCCCGTAGAGGTCGACGTCCGGCGCGGCGGCCAGCAGCGCGTGCGTCGCGTCGGTCGAGCCGTTGTCGACGAGCGCGAAGCGCTCAACGCCGAGGCCGCGGTAGTGCGCCAGGAAGTCGCCGATCACCGCAGCCTCGTTGCGCACGACCGCGATCAGCACCGGGGTTTCGGGATCGAAGGGCCGGGCGGCGCGGCTGAGCGCCACGATCCGGGCTTGCGCCGCCTCCTCGCGCACCCGGCGCACATAGGGCGGCACGTAGCCCGGCCCCGGCGCCCGGGCCGCCGGGGCCGGGGAGGCGACCGGCCCTGTCCTCTGCGAACTCTGCACCATCTCCGCTCCCCCCGCGGCCGCGAGCCTCGCGCAACCGCGGGCGGGACGCAACTCCGCCGGAGCGACTCCGCCGGAGCGATATCTAATCGGACGGAATCGTCCGATTGTCAGGATGTCGCGGCGGATCCGGACTCCGGAGCGCGGGCGTGCCAGTCGAGGTACCAGCTGGCGAAGCGGCGCACCCCCTCGGCGACCGGGGTGGCGGCGCGCCAGCCGGTCGCCGCTTCGAGCCGTGCGGTCGAGGCGAAGGTGTCGGGCACGTCGCCGGGCTGCGGCGGGGCGAGTTCGCGGATCGCCGGCTTCCCCAGCGCCGCCTCCAGCGCGGCGACGAAGTCGATGAGCTCCACCGGCGCGCCGTTGCCGATGTTGTAGATGCGGAACGGCGCGTCCGAGGTCGCCGGGTCGGGGGCGGCGGCGTCCCAGGCGGGGTCGGCCGCGGCGGGTCGGTCCGAGGCGCGGATCACCCCGTCGACGATGTCGTCGACGAAGGTGAAGTCGCGGCTGTGGCGGCCGGCGCTGAAGAGCCGGATCGGCCGACCCTCGAGGATGGCGGACGCGAAGATCATCGGCGACATGTCGGGCCGCCCCCAAGGGCCGTAGACGGTGAAGAAGCGCAAGGCGGTGCAGGGCAGGCGGAAGAGATGGGCGTAGGCGTGGGCCATCAGCTCGTTGGATCGCTTGGTTGCGGCGTAGAACTGCAGCGGGTGGTCGACCCCCTGGCCTTCCTCGAACGGCATGGCGGCGTTGCCGCCGTAGACGCTCGAGGTCGAGGCGAAGGTGAGATGCGCGGTGCCGGCGCGCCGGCAGGCCTCGAGGATGTTGGTGAAGCCCACGAGGTTCGAGCTCACGTAGGCGAGCGGGTTCTCCAGGGAGTAACGCACCCCGGCCTGGGCGGCGAGGTGGACTACCCGGTCCGGGGGGCGGGCGAAGGCCGCGGCCACCGCCGCGGGCTCGGCGAGGTCGGCGCGCAGGAAACGCCAGTCCGCCCCGATCGTGGCGGCAGCGCGGTCGAGCAGGGCGAGGCGCGCCTCCTTCAGTCGCACGTCGTAGTAGTCGTTGACGCTGTCGAGGCCGGTCACCGCGTCGCCCCGGGCGAGAAGCGCCCGCACGACATGGTAGCCGACGAAGCCGGCGGCGCCGGTGACGAGGACGCGCATGGCCTCAGGCCGCCGGAGCCGCCGCTCGCGCCGGCGGCTCGGCCAGCCCTCGGCCGATGGCGTAGTAGGCGAAGCCCTTCCTCGCCAT
>CAZEGY010000210.1:0-6433 GCA_964511815.1 uncultured Rhodovulum sp. | reverse complement strand
GATTTCGACCGTCGGCGAAATCCGGTCGCGTCCGCCCCCGGCGGGCGGACGCGACGTGCGAGGCGTCCGAGGAAACCATCGGACCCTCTCTCCCCCGCGTGTCGTGTGGCTTTCCAGAGGGTTAACGCGCGAGAGACTATCTAGCGATATCAAAGATTTAAGTGTCTGCTCGCGCGCGAGACGGCACGGCTTCCGGGCGGATCGGAGCCCTTTCGCAGCGGTCCCTCCGCGCGCCGCGGCTATCCCTCGGCGCGGGTGGCGGCGTAGTGCATCGGCCCGCCCCGCCGGCGGGGAAAGCCGTAGCCGTGGATCTCGACGAGGTCGATGTCCGCCGGCTGCGCCGCGATGCCCTCGGCGAGGATCGCCGCGCCCTCGGCCGCCATCTCGGCGACGAGGTGGTCGGCGACGTCCGCCGGCCGCGCGCCGTCGCCGATCTCGCCCGCGAAGAGCCGCGCGACCTCGGCCGACGGCCGCGGCCTGCGGTCGCCCTCGGCGTAATCGTACCAGCCGCCGCCGGTCTTCTGGCCCTTGCGGCCGGCGCGCACGAGGATGTCGCCGAGGGTTTCCGGCACCGCCTCGCCGCGGGCGCGCGCGCCCTCGCGCTGGAGGAAGGCGATGTCGAGGCCGCCGAGGTCCTGGGCCTCGAAGGGGCCCATGGCGAAGCCGTAGGCGCGCATGGCCGCGTCGATGGCGGCGATGGGGGTGCCGGCGCGGACCAGGGCCTCGGCGGCGGCGCGGTAGCGCTTGAGGATGCGGTTGCCGATGAAGCCGTCGCAGATGCCGGCCCGCACCGGCACCTTGCCGAGCCGCGCCGCGAGCGCGAAGCCCGTCGCCAGCGTCTCGGCCGAGGTGTCCTCCGTCGGCACGATCTCGAGGAGCCGCATCACGTTCGCCGGGCTGAAGAAGTGCAGCCCGATGAACCGCTCCGGCCCGGGCACGCCCTCGGCGATGGCCCGCGGGTTGAGATAGGAGGTGTTCGTCGCGAGGATCGCGTCGGGCCGGCACGCCCGGCCCAGCGCCTCGAAGACCGCGCGCTTGACGGCGATGTCCTCGAAGACCGCCTCGACGACGAGGTCGACGTCCGCGAGGTCGCCGTAGTCCGTCGTCCCCGCGACCCCGCCCATCCGCTCCGCCGCCGCCGCGTCGGTCATCCGCCCGCGCTTCACCGCGCCGTCGAGGATGCCGCGGACGGTGGCGAGCCCGCGCGCCAGCGCCTCGGCATCGCGCTCGACCAGCGTCACCGGCAAGCCGGCCTCCCCGAGCGCGACCGTGATCCCCGCCCCCATCGTGCCGCCGCCGACGACCGCCGCCGAGCCCACCGGCCGCGGCGCGACGCCCTTCAGCGCCGCCGGCCGCGGCGCGGCCCGCTCGGCGAAGAAGACGTGGCGGAGCGCCGCCGCCTCGGGCGAGGCGCGGAGCGCGAGGAAGCCCGCGCGCTCGAAGGCCATCGCGCCGTCGAAGTCGGCCTCCGTCGCCCGCTTCAGGCTCGCCAGCGCCCGGAGCGGCGCCGCCTCGCCGCGCGCCCGCCGGGCGACGGCGGTCTCCGCCGCCTCCCAGAAGCCCGCGGCGGCCACCTGCGGCGCTCGCGCACTGATCGGCTCGGGCAGCGGTCGCTCCGCCGCGGCGAAGGCGACGGCCCCGGCGCGGAGGTCGCCGTCGACGATCTCGTCGACGAGCCCGAGCTCCAGCGCCCGCGCGGCCTTCACCGGTTTGCCGCCGGTGACGATCTCGACGGCGACCTCGGGGGCGACGAGGCGCGGCAGGCGCACGGTGCCGCCCGCCCCCGGCATCACCCCGAGCGTCACCTCGGGGAGCCCGACGACTGCGGTCGGCGCGGCGACGCGGAAGCGGCAGCCGAGCGCGACCTCGAAGCCGCCGCCGAGCGCCGAGCCGTGGATCGCCGCCGTCCACGGCTTCGCCGCCCGCTCGATCCGCGCGACGAGGTCGGGCAGGTGCGGCGGCTCGGGCGCGCGGCCGAACTCGTTGACGTCGGCGCCGGCGATGAAGGTGCGCCCGGCGCAGACGAGCACCACGGCGCCGACCGACGGGTCGGCGTCGAGCGCCTCGGCCGCATCGAGGAGCCCCTGGCGCACCCCGCGCGAGAGCGCGTTCACCGGCGGGTTGTCGACGAGGACGACGGCGACCCGTCCCTCGCGTTCGATGGAGACGGTCATCTCAGATCCCCAGGTAGGCTTCGCGGATGCGCGGATCGGCGACGAGTTCCTCCGCCGACCCGCTCATGGTGACGCGCCCGGTCTCGAGGACATAGCCGCGATCGGCGATCTTGAGGGCGCCATAGGCGTTCTGCTCGACGAGGAGCACGGTGACGTCGAGCGCCTTCATGCCCTTCACCACGTCGAAGATCTGCTGGACGATGATCGGCGCCAGCCCCATCGACGGCTCGTCGAGGAGCAGGCACGACGGCCGCCCCATCAGCGCCCGGGCGATCGCGAGCATCTGCTGCTGGCCGCCCGAGAGCCCGCCCGCCATGAGGTTGCGCTTCTCCTTCAGGATCGGGAACATCGCGAAGGCGTTCTCCATGTCCTTGCCGACCCGGTCGTCGGCGTAGAGGAAGGCGCCGAGGCGCAGGTTCTCCTCGACGGAGAGGTTCGTGAAGATCTGCCGCCCCTCCGGCGACTGGGCGAGCCCGTAGCCGGGCCGGCGGTAGGCGGGCACGGCGGTGAAGTTCTCGCCCCGGAAGGTGATCGTTCCCGCCGTCACCGGCTGGACGCCCGAGAGGCAGCGGAGCAGCGTCGTCTTGCCCGCTCCGTTCGCCCCGACGACGGTGACGATCTCGCCCGAGTTCACCGCGAGGTCGATGCCGTGCAGGACCTCGATCCGCCCGTAGCGCGAGCGCAGTCCCTCGACGTTAAGCATCGGCGCCCTCCAGCTGCGACTCGGGGCCGAGGTAGGCCGCGATGACCCGCGGATCGCGGCTCACCTCCTCCGGCCGGCCCTCGGCGATCTTCTCGCCGTGGTCGAGGACGACGATGTGGTTCGAGATGCGCATGACCATCTTCATGTCGTGCTCCACGAGCAGGATCGCGACGCCGCTCGCCGCGACCTCGGCGATCAGGTGGTCGATCTCCTCGGTCTCGACGGCGTTGCACCCCGCCGCCGGCTCGTCGAGGAGCAGCACCCGCGGCCGCAGCGCCAGCGCCCGCGCGATCTCGAGCCGCTTCAGCGCCCCGTAGGAGAGCGCGCTCGCCTCCCGCTCGGCGGCGTTGCCGAGCCGCACCCGCTCGAGCAGCGCCCGCGCCTCGGCCTCGGCCGCGCCCGCCCGCCGCCGCATCGACGGCAGGTGGAGGAGATCGGCGAGAAGCGGCCCCTTCTCCTGGAGGTGGAAGCCCGAGATCGCGTTCTCGAGCACGGTCATCGCCTGGAAGATCTGGAGGTTCTGGAAGGTCCGGCTCAGCCCGCGCCGGGCGAGGAGGAACGGGTCGAGCCCGGTCACGTCGTCGCCGTCGAGCCGCACCGCCCCGGTCGAGGGCCGGTAGACCCCGGAGATCATGTTGAAGAGCGTGGTCTTGCCCGCGCCGTTCGGCCCGATCACCGAGACGATCTCGCCCGGGCTCACCCGGAACCCGACGTCCTGCACCGCCTTGAGCCCGCCGAAGGTGATGCCGAGCCCGGAGACTTCGAGGAGTGCGCTCATTTGTCCTTCCCCCGCAGCGCGCGAAGGACGCTCGGCAGGAGCCCGTCGCGCATGAAGATCATGCAGAGCATCATCACGAGGCCGAGCAGGATCTGCTCGTACTCCTGGAAGACGGTGAGCACCTGCGGCAGCGTGGTCAGGATCGCGGCGCCGAAGAAGGCGCCGAGGACGGAGCCGACGCCTCCGAGGACGGCCATGGTCACCATCTCGATCGAGTGCATGAAGCCGGCGACGTCCGGGGTGATGAACTTGTTCTGGAGCGCGAGCAGCGACCCCGCCAGCGAGGCGTAGACCGCCGAGATCACGAACGCCTGGAGCTTCAGCCGCGCCACGTCCATGCCGACGGTGCGCGCCGCGATCTCCGAGCCGTGGAGCGCGCGCAGCGCCCGGCCGGTCGGGCTGTCGTAGAGGTTGAGCGCGACCCAGGCGCCGAGAACGAAGGCGACGCCGGAGAACCAGTACCAGAACTGCGAGTTGGTGAGGTCGATGCCGACGAGCTCGAGCACGTCGTTCAGCCCGAGGTCCGGCACCTCGATGCCGTCCGGCCCCCGCGTCAGCCAGGCCTCGTTGGCGAGGACCATCGAGACGAGGATGCCGAAGCCGAGCGTCGCGATCGCGAGGTAGTGGCCGCGGAGGCGGAGGATCGGCCGCCCGACGAGCCAGGCGATCCCCCCCGAGAGCCCCGCCCCGACGATCGCCGCGACCCCGGGGTGGAGGCCGAGATGGACCGGCAAGAGCGCGCAGGCGTAGCCGCCGATGCCGGCGAACCCGGCGTGGCCGAGGCTCACCTGCCCGGCGTAGCCGATGAGGATGACGAGCCCGGTGACCGCGAGGCCGTTGACGAAGATCAGCGACCCGATCCGGTAGTAGAAGCTCGACGGGAAGAAGAACGGCGAGGCGATGACGATCACCGCCAGGATGAGGAGGGTGGCGCGTTTGGTGGTCATCGTCACACCCGGTCCGTCGACGACTTGCCGAAGATCCCGCGCGGCATGAAGAAGAGCACGAGCAGGATGACGATGAACGCCGCCGCGTCCTTGTAGACCGAGGAGAGATAGCCCGCGGTCAACGCCTCGATCAGCCCGAGGAGCAGCCCGCCGACCAGTGCGCCGATCGGATTGCCCATGCCGCCGAGCATCGCCGCGGCGAAGCCCTTGAGCGCCAGCGCGATGCCGACGTCGTAGCTCGTGTTGGTGATCGGCGTGACGAGGACTCCGGCGAGCGCCCCGATCGCCGCGGAGAGCGCGAAGGAGAGCGTCATCACCCAGTTCACGTTGATCCCGACGAGCTGCGCCGCGAGGCGGTTGTTCGAGGTGGCGAGCACCGCCTTGCCGGTCAGCGTCCGGGTGAAGAACGCCCAGAGCCCGGCGAAGACGACGACGGCACCGCCGAGCACCCAGAGCGCCTGCGGCAGGATCGTCGCCCCCATGATCCGGATCGGGGTGTCGCCGGTGAACGCCGGGAAGCGGTGGAGCTGCTTGTCGAAGACGAGCTGCGCCAGCCCCCGGATGAAGATCGATGCGCCGATGGTGATGATGATGAGCGACACGACCGGCGCGCCGCGGGCCGGCTCGATCGCGAGCTTGTTGAGCGCGACGCCGGCGGCGGCGGTCAGCACGATCGCGGTCAGCGCGGCGAGCGGGATCGGAAAGCCCGCCATGTTGGCGAAGACCGTGATCATCCCGCCGAGCATCACGAACTCGCCCTGGGCGAAGTTCACGACGTCCGAGGCGTTGTAGATGATGGTGAAGCCGAGGGCGACGAGCGCGTAGACCGCGCCGACCGTCAGCCCCGACAACAGGAATTGCATGAGTTCGGCCATGGGGCGTCGAGCTCCGAGCGAGAGGCGTGATGATGGGAGGCCCGGGCGGCTGGCGCCCGGGCCGGCGTCGTCACTCGACGAGCGTCCAGTTGCCGTCCTTGATCTCGAGCATCCGGAACGCCGAGAGGTCGAGCCCGAGGTGATCCTCCGGGCTCATGCTGACGACGCCGCCGGTGCCGACGAGGCCGGTCGTCTTCTCGATCTCGTCGCGGATCGCCTCGGGATCGTCCCCGCCGGCGCGGGCGATCGCCTCGGTCAGGATCTTGAAGGCGTCGTAGGCGTGGCCGCCGAAGGTCGAGATCGGCTCGTCGTAGGTGCCGGTGAACTCGGCGGTATACTCCTCGACGACCGGCTTCTGCGGATCGTCGTCGGGCAGCAGGTCGGCGACGAGGAGCGCCGCCCCCGGCAACCGCACGCCCTCGGCCGCGCTGGCGCCGGCGAGCTCGATGAAGCTCTTCGAGGCGACGCCGTGGCTCTGGTAGAGCGGCAGGCCGACGGCGAGCTGCTGGAAGTTGCGCGTCACGATCGACGGCCCCTGCCCGAAGCCGGCGTTCAGCACCGCCTCGATGCCGGCGGTGTTCTTGACGTTGGTGAGCTGCGGGGTCATGTCGGCGTCGGTCGGGCCGTAGCTCTCGTCGGCGACGACCTCGATCCCGTAGCCGCCGACCACGTCGAGGCACTGCTTGCGCATCGAGGCGCCGAAGCCGTCGGTGCCCGAGATCATGCCGATCTTCGAGAAGCCCTGCGCCTTCATGTCCTCGAAGATCTTCTCGCAGGCCATGCGGTCCGTGTGCGGGGTCTTGAAGACGTAGTCCCGCACCGGCTCGACGATCTCGACCGCCCCGGCAAGCGAGATGAACGGGATCTCGGCGTCCTCGGCGACCGGGATGATCGACATCGAGGTGCCGGTGGTGGTGCCGCCGATGATCGCCACGACCTCGTCGTCCTCGACGAGC
>CAZEGY010000209.1:0-6442 GCA_964511815.1 uncultured Rhodovulum sp. | reverse complement strand
CGCGAGCCCGCCGACCTCGGCGAGGCCAAGGGCATGATGCAGGCCCGCCGCATCGAGAAGCTCCTCGTCGTCGACGACGGCGGGCGGCTGACCGGGCTGCTCACCCTCAAGGACACCGAGCAGGCGGTGCTGAACCCGCGCGCCGCCAAGGACGACCTCGGGCGGCTGCGCGTCGCCGCCGCCTCGACGGTGGGGGACGCGGGCTACGAGCGCTCGGTGGCGCTCGTCGACGCCGGCGTCGACGTCGTCGTCATCGACACCGCCCACGGGCACTCCAAGGGCGTCGCCGACGCCGTCGCGCGGCTGAAGCGCTACTCGAACGCGGCGCAGATCGTCGCCGGCAACGTCGCGACCGCCGGGGCGACGCGGGCGCTGATCGACGCGGGCGCGGACTCGGTGAAGGTCGGGATCGGCCCGGGCTCGATCTGCACGACGCGGATCGTCGCCGGCGTCGGCGTGCCGCAGATGACGGCGATCCTCGACTGCGCCGGCGAGGCGGCGCGGACCGGGCAGACGGTCATCGCCGACGGCGGCATCAAGTTCTCGGGCGACTTCGCCAAGGCGATCGGCGCCGGCGCGCACTGCGCGATGGTCGGGTCGATCCTCGCCGGCACCGACGAGGCCCCGGGCGAGGTCGTCCTCTACCAGGGGCGGAGCTACAAGTCCTACCGCGGCATGGGCTCGGTCGGGGCGATGGCGCGGGGCTCGGCCGACCGCTACTTCCAGAAGGAGGCCTCGGCCGACAAGCTCGTCCCCGAGGGCATCGAGGGCCAGGTGCCCTACAAGGGCCCGGTCGCCGCGGTCCTCCACCAGCTCGTCGGCGGGTTGCGCGCGGCGATGGGCTACACCGGCAACGCCACGGTCGAGGACATGCGCACCGGCTGCGACTTCGTGCGGATCACCGGGGCGGGGCTGCGGGAGAGCCACGTCCACGACGTGCAGATCACCCGGGAGAGCCCGAACTACCGCATCGGGTAGCGCGCCTCCCGCCATCGCCTCGCCGGCGGCGGCGATCCGGCCGCGCTCGAACGAGACAGCATCGGAAGCCCCATGACCCATCCGTCCGTCGTCCTCCTCGACACCTTCGACTACGCCGTCGCCGGCCGGCTCGGCGCGACCCTGCACGGGCTCGCGCGCGAGCGCGGCCTGCCCGTCGGGCTCGAGGTCTTCCACGGCACCGCGCAGGTCTTCCTCGCGCTCCTGCCCGGCGCGCGGCCCGACAACCTCGAGTGGATGCGCCGCAAGCGCAACCTCGTGATGCGCTTCCACCAGAGCTCGCTGTCGATGCGCCTCGACTGCGAGGCGAAGGGCGTCGACTTCAACGCCCGCTACGGGCTGGCGAAGGGCGACTTCGTCGCGAGCGGCGGCGGCGTCCCGATCGGCGTGCCGGGCGTCGGCGTCGTCGGCTGCTGCACCGTCAGCGGCCTGCCCGACACCGAGGACGACGCCCTCGTCCGCGAGGCGCTGGCCGCGCTGTCGTAGGGGGCGGCCTCCGCCGGTCGGATGTCGCCGGGCCTCCCGGCGCGCCTCATGTCACGCGACGAGGTAGCCGCCGTCGATGGCGAGGATCGCGCCGGTGACGAAGCTCGCGAGCGGCGAGGCGAGGAAGACGACGCCGGCGGCGACCTCGGCCGGCTCGCCCCAGCGCCGCATCGGCGTGCGGGCGAGGATCGGGTCGTTGCGGGCGGGGTCGTCGCGGAGCGCGGTCGTCAGCGGCGTCGCGATCCACCCCGGCGCGACGGCGTTCACCCGGATGCCGTCGGGGGCGTAGGCGATCGCGAGCGACTTCGTCATCTGGGCGATCCCGCCCTTCGAGGCGGCGTAGCCCGGCACCAGCCCGCCGCCGAAGAAGGCGAGCATCGAGGCGGTGGCGACGATCGACCCGCCGGTTTCCTTCAGCCGCGGCCGGGCGGCGGCGCAGGCGCGCATCGAGCCGGTGAGGTTGATGTCGACGACCTCGGCGAAGACCTCGGGCTCGAGCTCGGCGCCGCGGCGGATGACGCCGGCGCAGGTGACGAGCACGTCGAGCCGCGGCAGCGCGGCGACGGCCGCCGCGACCGCGCCGCCGTCGCGGACGTCGAGCCGCCCGAAGGCGACGCCCGCGACGCCCGCGACGGCGGCGCGGGCGGCCGCGACCTCGGCGTCGGTCGCCCCGGTCGCGGTGACCGCCGCCCCGAGCCCGGCGAAGGCCTCGGCCACGGCGCGCCCGATCCCCGAGGTGCCGCCGGTGACGAGGACGTGGCGCCCGGCGAAGAGGTCGGGACGGAGCGCGGCGAGGGCGTCAGCGGATGAACTGGTCGACATAGTCCGCCCCGAGCCCGACGCCGGTGTAGTGCTCGCGGCAGAGGTCGATCTTGGTGAAGACGTCCTCGATGCCGAGCGGGTCGCCCCACGGGTCGACGTAGACCATGATCCCGTTGACCTGGAAGTAGGTGATCATCTCCTCGACGTCGTCGGGGACGATGAGGGTATGCGTCTCGCCCGGCGGCTCGAAGACGTAGCCGCCCTCCTCGGCGACCCAGTCGTGCTCGAGGTAGTGCCAGCGGCCCTTGAGCACGAGCCCGTGGACGGCCTGCGGGTGGCGGTGGCGCGAGAGGACGCCCGACTTCCTCACCCTGAGCAGGTTCATCCAGTAGCCCTGGCTGCGGTTGAGGCAGAGCGGGCGGAACCAGACGTTCTCGCCCTGCGGCACCCAGATCCGCTCGTCGTCGGGGATCGCCTTCGGGATGACGATGTCGGGCAGCGTCTCCTTCGGCATCGGATGCTGGTAGGGCATCCGCGGGTCGGGGTCCTTGCGCATCGGCGGCATGGCTCTGGCTCCTATCCGGCGGGCTGGAGGTCGGCTTGCAGGGTCGGCGGCCCGGCCGGCGCCCCGGGCGGCGGCACGGGCGCGCGCGGCGGGCGGCCGAGGATGAACTCCACCGCCTTCTCGGCGACGACGAGCACGGTGGCGTTGGTGTTGCCGCTGATGATCGCCGGCATCACCGAGGCGTCGACGACGCGCAGCCCCTCGACGCCGCGGACCCGGAGGTCGGGGGTGACCACCGCGCCCTCGTCCCTTCCCATGCGCGCGGTGCCGCAGGGGTGATAGACGGTCTTGGCGAACCGCCGGGCGTGGGCGGCGAGCTCGGCGTCGGTCTGCTTGTCCGGCCCGGGGAAGATCTCCCGGTCGACGAGCCCGCGGAGCGGCGCCTGCGCCAGGATCTCGCGCGCCCGCCGCACCCCGCCGATCGAGAGGCGCACGTCCTCGGGATCGGCGAGGTAGTTCGGGTCGACGAGGGGCTGGTCGGCGGGGTCGGCCGAGGCGAGGCGGATCGAGCCGCGCGAGCGCGGGCGCTCGACGCAGGAGTTGATGGTGATCCCCGGCCCGGGCCGCACGTCGGTGACGTCCTTGTCGAGATAGATGCTCGGCACGCAGAACTGCTGGACCTTGGGGTTGGCGGCGAGGTCGTCGGGGTCGAGGAAGGCGCCGGCCTCGACCCCGTTGGAGATGACCGGGCCGGTCCGGTTCACCATGTACTCGAGGCCGTTGCGCATCTGCCGCCAGCCACGATCGTGGCCGAAGTAGCCGTAGGCGCCCGAGCAGAGCGCGACGACCGGGGTCTCGGTGTGGTCCTGGAGGTTCGCCCCCACCCCGGGATGGTCGGCGACGACGCCGATCCCGTGCTCCTTCAGGTGTCCCGCCGGGCCGATCCCCGAGAGCATCAGGATCTTCGGCGTGGCGATCGCCCCCGCCGCCATCACGACCTCGCTCGCGGCGCGGGCCTCGCGGGTCTCGCGGCCGACGCGGTAGCGGACCCCGACGGCGCGCCCGTTCTCGACGATGACCGAGAGGACGAACGCCCCCGTCGTCACCGTGATCCGCCCGGTCGCCATCGCCGGCCGCAGGAAGGCGTCCGCCGCCGAGCAGCGCCGGCCGTCCCGGGCGGTGATCTGCCACGTCCCGACGCCGCGCTGGCTCTCGCCGTTGAAGTCGGGGTTCCACGGCAGGCCGATGCCCTGCGCGGCGAGGAGGAAGGCGCGGGTGAGCTCGCAGGTATGGCGGGCGTCCGAGACCTTCCACGGCCCGCCGATGCCGTGAAAGCGGTCGTTCAGCCGCTCGTTGTCCTCCATGCCGGTGAAGTAGGGGAGGAGCGCGTCGTACCCCCACCCCGCCTCACCGGTCGCCGCGACCCAGGGGTCGTAGTCGCCGCGCTGGCCGCGGATGTAGACCATCGCGTTGACCGACGAGCCGCCGCCGAGGACGCGGCCCTGCGGCACGATCGGGGTGCGCCCGCCGAGATGCGCCTGCGGCACCGACTGGTAGAACCACATGTAGCGCTCGACCCCGAGGAGCTTCACGTAGCCCGCCGGCATGCGGATCAGCGCGTTGCGGTCGTCCGGCCCGGCCTCGAGCAGGAGCACCCGCGCCCCGGCCTCGGCGAGACGCGCGGCGACGAGGCACCCCGACGAGCCGCCGCCGCAGACGACGTAATCGTGACCCGCCGCGCTCATCCGTCGAACCCGAGGAAAGCCGCGGTCTCGGGATCGAGCGGAATGCCGTCCCGGGCCCGCTCGCCCTCGACCCGCCACTCCCGGTCGCCCGGGGCCATCACCGTCTCGCCCGGGCGGGCGGGCGCGGCGCGGAGCGCTTGCAGGTAGCGGCCCATGCCGCGCGCGAAGGCCTCGGTGCCACCGAAGAAGGCCGGATCGACCGCCATCACGAAATGGCCCATCCCGCGCGGCGTCGTCATGTCGCCCTCACCCACCATCGGGATCATGTCGGGGTCGAGCACCGCGCCCTGGAGCACGGCGGAAAAGAGCGTCGCGACGCCGGCGAGCGCCGCGCCCTTGAAGCCGAAGTCTTCGCCGCCGACCGGCAGCAGCATCGCCACCGCCTCCGCGTCGCGCGTCGGCACCCCGACAGCGTCCGCGGCGACGCCCTCGGGCAGGGCGATGCCGAGGGTGCGGTAGAGGAAGACCCGGTTGAACGGGATCGACGAGGTCGCCATGTCGAGGAGCCACGGCTTCGCCCCCGCGACCGGCGCGGCGAAGGCGAGGGGGTTCGTCCCGTGGAACGGCGCCGTGCCGCCGTGGAGCGCCACCGCGCGGTCGGCGTTGGTAGTGGCGAAGGCGAGCATCCCCGCCTCGGCCCCGGCGCGGGCATAGGCCCCGGCAGCGCCGAAATGCGACGAGCGCACCACCCCGACCGCGCCGATCCCCGCCGTGCGGGCGAGCGCCACCGCCTCCTCCACCGCCCGATAGGCGGCGTGGTGGCCGAGGCCGTCGTCGCCATCGACGACCGCCGCCGCCGCCCCGCGCCGGTCGACGCGGAGCGCCGGGTCGCCGTTGAGCCGGCCGCTCCTCAGGACGCCGCAATAGTGGACGACGAGACGGGCGCCGTGGCTGTCGACCCCGAGCGTCGAGGCGTGCATCAGCGCGCGTACCGCCGACGCCGCCGACGCCTCCGACGCGCCGGCATCGCGCAAGGCTCCCCCGAGGCGATCCGCGAGCGCCTCCCCGCGCACCATCACCGGCTGCTTCATCGCCTCTCCCGAGCCCCCGCTTTGTGGTTGAGCTTGGCGTATCATATCTGATATCTCAGTCAACGGCCTTTCCTGCCGGGCCGCGAACGGAAGCGGAGCGACGCATGGCGGCACTCGAGCGCGGGCCCTCGCTGACCGAGCAGGCCGCCGCCGCGCTGCGCGCGCGCATCGTCGACGGCGGCCTCCAGCTCGGCGAGGCGCTGTCGGAGAACATCCTCGCCGCCGAGCTCGGCGTCAGCAAGACCCCGGTCCGCGAGGCGCTGATGCAGCTCCGTCGCGACGGCCTCGTCGAGATCCACCCCCGGCGCGGCACCTTCGTCTTCACCATGACCGCCGCCCAGGTCCGCCAGCTCTCCGAGATGCGCGCCATCCTCGAGACCGCCGCCCTCGGGCTGGCGATGGCCCGCGGCCGCGACGCCCTCGTCGCCGCGTGGTCGGAGATCGTCGCGGCGATGGAGGCCGCCCTCGCCGCCGGCGACGCGGCCGGCTACCGCGCCCTCGACGGGGCCTTCCACCGCAGCATCTTCGAGCTCGCCGGCAACGCCTACCTGCTCGAGGCCTTCACCGGCATCGCCTTCCGGGTGCAGGCGCTGCGCAATCGCCTGTCGCGCGACGCCGCGCTCAACCGCGCCTCGTTCGCCGACCACCGGCGCTTCCTCGACCTCGCCCGCCGCGACGACCTGCCGGCGATCCTCGAACTCGCCGCCCGCCACGTCGCCTGGACCCGCGACCGCTACGTCGCCGGCATGGAGGACGCCGCGGCCCCCCGCGACCCCTCCCCCGGCGGCCCCTCCCCCGGCGGCCCCTCCCCCGGCGGAGCGCGCGGACGCCCCGCCGGCTGACGGCCCGCCAGGCGAACCCGGAGCGCGATCCCGTGGCCCGCCCCCCGGCGCGGGTCCGCCGCCTCGCGGTGCCAT
>CAZEGY010000208.1:0-6450 GCA_964511815.1 uncultured Rhodovulum sp. | reverse complement strand
CACGCCGGCTGCAACGTCGAGAACGTCGCCTATCCCGAGGGCACCTGCGCCGAGGCCGGCGCGGTCGCGGCGATGGTGCTCGCCGGCCGCACCGAGATCGCCGAGGTCGTCGTCGTCGCCGACAGCCCCGAGCCGGTGACCCCCTGCGGCGGCTGCCGCCAGAAGCTCGCCGAGTTCGCAGGCCCCGAGGTGCCGGTGGTGCTCGCCGGCCTCGACGGGCCGCGGGTGACGACCTCGGTCGGGGCACTGCTGCCCGGCGCCTTCGCCACGGCACACATGGAAAGGGCCGGGCGATGAGCAGCGGCGCCGAGGCCGGGATCGCGGCTCGCGCGCTCGCCTGTCTCGACCTGACCAACCTCGATGCGGATTGCGACACGGCGGCGATCGGCGCGCTCTGCGCGCGGGCGGTGACGCCGCACGGGCCGGTGGCGGCGGTCTGCGTCTGGCCGGCGTTCGTCGCGCAGGCCAAGGCGGCGCTCGCCGGCGGCCCGGTACGGGTGGCGACGGTGGTGAACTTCCCCGCCGGCACGGCGCCGGTGGCGGAGGTGGCGGCCGAGGCGCGCGGTGCCCTCGGCGACGGCGCGGACGAGATCGACCTCGTGGTCCCGTGGCGGGCGCTCGCCGACGGCCGCCCGGAGGCGGTGACCGAAATGGTCGCGGCGATCCGCGAGGTCTGCGGAGGGGCGACGCTCAAGGCCATCCTCGAGACCGGCGAGCTCGCCGACCCCGGGCCGATCCGGGCGGCGGCGGAGGCGGCGCTCGCCGGCGGGGCGGATTTCCTCAAGACCTCCACCGGCAAGGTGAAGGTCAACGCCACGCCCGCGGCGGCGCGCATCCTGCTCGAGGCGATCCGGGCGAGCGGCCGCGACGTCGGGCTGAAGCCCGCCGGCGGCGTGCGGACGACCGCCGACGCCGGCGTCTACCTCGGGCTCTGCGACGCGGTGATGGGGCCGGGGTGGGCGGCGCCCGCGCACTTCCGCATCGGCGCCTCGGGGGTGCTCACGGCGCTCCTCGCGACGCTCGACGGGGCGGAGGCCGCGGCAGCGCCGGGCGGCTACTGATGCTTCCCCAGGAGGTCATCGTCGCCAAGCGCGACGGCGGGACGCTGCCGGCCGAGGCGATCCGCGGCTTCGTCGACGGGCTGACGGCGGGGACGATCGGCGAGGGGCAGGTCGCGGCGTTCGCGATGGCGGTGCTCTTCCGCGGCCTCGACCGCGCCGAGCGGGTGGCGCTGACCGAGGCGATGCGCGACTCGGGCACCGTGCTCGGCTGGGATCTGGCCGGGCCGGTCGTCGACAAGCACTCGACCGGCGGCATCGGCGACACGGTGAGCCTGATGCTCGCCCCCGCACTCGCCGCCTGCGGCGCCTTCGTCCCCATGATCTCCGGGCGGGGGCTCGGGCACACCGGGGGGACGCTCGACAAGTTCGACGCGATCCCGGGCTACGTTACCCAGCCCGACATGGAGACCTTCCGGCGGGTGGTCGCGGAGGTCGGCTGCGCGATCATCGGCCAGACCGACGACATCGCACCGGCGGACCGGCGGCTCTACGCCATCCGCGACGTGACCGGCACGGTCGAGTCGATCGACCTCATCACCGCCTCGATCCTCTCGAAGAAGCTCGCCGCCGGCCTCGACGCCCTCGTCCTCGACGTCAAGGTCGGGAGCGGCGCCTTCATGGCGACCCTCGACGACGCCCGCACGCTGGCGCGCGCGCTCGTCGACGTGGCGAACGGTGCGGGGTGCCGGACGGCGGCGCTCGTCACCGACATGAACGAGCCGCTGGCGAGCGCGGCCGGCAACGCCCTCGAGGTGGCGGTCGCGGCGCGGTTCCTGCGCGGCGACGTCATCGACAGCCGCCTCTGGGACGTCACCGTGGCGCTCGGGGGCGAGGCGCTGGCGCTCGGCGGGCTCGCCGCCACGCCGGAGGCCGGCGCGGAGCGGATGGCGGAGGCGTTCGCCTCGGGACGGGCGGCGGAGCGCTTCGAGCGGATGGTGGCGGCGCTGGGCGGGCCGGCGGACTTCCTCGACCGCTTCGAGGGCCACCTCGCCGGGGCGCCGGAGATCGTCGACGTGACCGCGGGGCGCGACGGCTTCGTCGCGGCCATCGACACCCGCGGCCTCGGGCTGGCGGTGGTCGAGCTCGGCGGCGGGCGGCGGGCGGCGGGGGACGCGATCGACCATGCCGTCGGGCTCGAGAGCCTGATCGGCCTCGGGGCGATCGTCGAGCCCGACACGCCGCTCGCGCGCATCCACGCCGCCGACCGCGCGGCGCTCGCCGCGGCCGAGGCGCGGGTCAGGGCCGCCTATCGCATCGCCGACGCGGTTCCCGAGCCCGGCCCGCTCCTCCACGAGCGGATCGCCTGAATGGCGCGGGCGCTCCTCATGGTGATGGACTCGGTCGGCTGCGGCGGCGCGCCCGACGCCGCGGCCTTCGGCGACGAGGGCGCCAACACCCTCGGCCACGTCATCGCCGCCTGCGCCGCGGGCCGGGCGGAGGAGGGGCGGACCGGGCCGCTGCGGGTACCGAACCTCGCCGCGCTCGGCCTCGCGCCGGCGATCCGCGCGGCCTCGGGGGCGGAGACGCCGGGCATCCCCGAGCCGTCGGCGGCGGTGTGGGCGGCGGCGACCGAGGTCTCGCGCGGCAAGGACACGCCCTCGGGGCACTGGGAGCTCGCCGGCGTGCCGGTGCCGTGGGACTGGCACACCTTCCCGCGCACCGACCCGGCGATCCCCGCGGGCGTCACCGCGCCGCTGATCGCGCGGGCGGGCCTGCCGGGGACGCTCTGCAACGCCCATTCGTCGGGGATGCCGGTGCTGCGCGCCTTCGGGGTCGAGCACATCGCGACGGGCAAGCCGATCCTCTACACCTCGGCCGACAGCGTCCTCCAGATCGCGGCGCACGAGGAGCACTTCGGGCTCGACCGGCTCTACGGGGTCTGCGAGATCGCGGCGGAGATCGTGCATCCGATGCGCGTCGGGCGGGTCATCGCCCGGCCGTTCGTCGGCGAGACGCCCGAGAGCTTCCGGCGCACCGCCCATCGCCGCGACCTCGCCATCCCGCCGCCCGAGGCGACGCTCCTCGACCGGGTGGTCGCGGCGGGCGGGCGAACCCACGCCATCGGCAAGATCGGCGACATCTTCGCCCACCGCGGCATCACCACGCTCGCCAAGGGTGCGGACGACATGGCGCTCCTCGACGCCACGCTCGCGGCGCTGGACGCGGCCGGGGACGGCGACCTCGTCTTCGCCAACTACGTCGACTTCGACACGCTCTGGGGCCACCAGCGCGACGTCTCGGGCTACGCCCGCGCGCTCGAGGCCTTCGACGCGCGACTGCCCGAGGTGCTGGCGCGGCTCCGCCCGGGGGACCTCGCGATCGTCACCGCCGACCACGGCAACGACCCGACGCACCCCGGCACCGACCACACCCGCGAGCGGGTGCCGGTGCTTTGCGCCGGCCCCGGCCTCCGCCCGCGGGGGATCGGGCTCGTCGCTTTCGCCGACGTCGGCGAGACGATCGCGGCGCACCTCGGCCTGCCGCCGGGTCGGCACGGGCGGAGCTTCCTGTGAATGGCCGGGGAGGGCCGATGACTCCGATGACCGAGCACCTGACGATCGTCGAGCACCCGCTCGTCCAGCACAAACTGACGATCATGCGCGAGCGCGACACCTCGACGGCCGGCTTCCGTCGGCTGCTCCGCGAGATCTCGCTGCTCCTCGCCTACGAGATCACCCGCGACCTGCCGCTGACGACGAGGACGATCGAGACGCCGCTGACCGAGATGGAAGCGCCGGTGCTCAGGGGCAAGAAGCTCGCGCTCGTCTCCATCCTCCGCGCCGGCAACGGCCTCCTCGACGGGGTGCTCGAGCTCGTGCCCTCGGCGCGGGTCGGCTTCATCGGGCTCTACCGCGACGAGGCGACGCTCCAGGCGGTGCAGTACTATTCCAAGGTCCCGGGCGACCTCGAGGAGCGGGTGACGATCGCCGTCGACCCGATGCTCGCCACCGGCAACTCCTCGGTGGCGGCGGTGACGCTGCTCAAGGAGGCGGGGGCGACCGACATCCGCTTCCTCTGCCTGCTCGCCGCGCCCGAGGGCGTCGCGCGGATGAAGGAGGCCCATCCCGACGTCCGCATCGTCACGGCGGCGCTCGACCGCCGGTTGAACGAGAAGGGCTATATCGTCCCGGGCCTCGGCGACGCCGGCGACCGGATGTTCGGGACGAAGTGACCGCAGAAGGAGGGTCGAATGACTGCCTACAAGGTCGGATACCTGGTCGGGAGCCTCGCCAGGGGCTCGATCAACCGCAAGCTCGCCAAGGCGCTCGTGCGCCTCGCGCCGCCCTCGCTCGAGATGACCGAGATCGGCTTCGGCGACCTGCCGCTCTACAGCTACGACTACGACGCCGACTTCCCGCCGGCGGCGCGCGCCTTCAAGGAGGCGCTGGCGGCGCAGGAGGCCTTCGTCTTCGTCACCCCGGAGTACAACCGCTCGATCCCCGGCGGCCTCAAGAACGCCATCGACTGGGCGAGCCGCCCCTACGGCGAGAACTCCTTCACCCGCAAGCCCTCGGGCGTCATCGGCACCTCGCCCGGCTCGATCGGCACCGCGATCGCCCAGTCGAGCCTGCGCAACGTGCTCGCCTTCTGCAACTCGCCGATGATGAACACGTTCGAGGCCTACATCCAGTTCAAGCCCGACCTCATCACCGACGACGGCACCGTTACCGTGCCCGACACCGAGAAGTTCCTGAAGAGCTGGATCGACGAGTTCGCGGGCTACACCGAGCGGGTCTATACCGCCCTGCCGCGCCCCGGCCGCTGAGAGGCGCGATGCACCTCGAAGGATCCTGCCACTGCGGCGCCGTGCGCTTCACCGTCGAGGCGCCGCATCCCTATCCCTTCAACCTCTGCTACTGCTCGATCTGCCGCAAGACGGCCGGCTCCGGCGGCTTCGCCATCAACCTCGGGGCCGAGGCGGCGACGCTGAAGGTCGAGGGCGGGGAGCACGTCGGCGTCTTCCACGCCGTCCTCCACGACGAGGGCGGGGTGCGGAGCCCGGGCGAGCGGCGGTTCTGCGGGCTCTGCGGCTCGCCGCTCTGGGTCTGGGACCCGCGCTGGCCGGAGCTCCTCCATCCCCACGCCTCGGCGATCGACACCGCGCTGCCGGTGCCGCCCGAGCGCACCCACCTGATGCTCGCGAGCAAGGCGCCTTGGGTCGTTCCGCAGGTCGGCCCGAAGGACCAGACCTTCGACGGCTATCCCGAGGAGAGCCTCGCCCAATGGCACCGCCGCCTCGGGCTCGAAGGCTGAACCTGGGTCTGGCCCCCGGCCGCCCGGCAGGCTAGCGTCCGCCCGCCAATGGGAGGGACGGACATGCAGAAGGTGAGGTGGGGCGTCCTCGGCGCGGCGAAGATCGCGCGCGAGTGGGTGTGCCCGGGGATCCAGACGAGCGATCGCGGCGTCGTCGCCGCCGTCGCCACCCGCACGCCGGGCAAGGCCGACGTCTTCGCGGCGCGCTACGGGGCGCGGGTCCACGACAGCTACGAGGCGCTGCTCGCCGACCCCGAGATCGACGCGGTCTACAACCCGCTGCCGAACTCCGCCCACGTCGAGTGGACGCTGAAGGCCCTCGACGCCGGCAAGCACGTCCTGACCGAGAAGCCGATCGCGCTCCGCGCCGACGAGATCGACGGCCTCATCGCCGCGCGGGACCGGGCGGGGAAGCTCGCCGCCGAGGCGTTCATGGTGACCCACCACCCCCAGTGGCTCCGGGTCCGCGACCTCGTGCAGGGCGGGGCGATCGGCCGGCTCCGCCAGGTGCAGGGGGCGTTCAGCTTCATGAACCGCGATCCGAACAACATCCGCAACGACGCCGCGGTCGGCGGCGGCGCGCTCCGCGACATCGGGGTCTACCCGACGGTGACGACGCGCTTCGTCACCGGCGCCGAGCCGGTCGCGGTTCGCCATGCCGAGATCGCCTGGGAGGCGGGCATCGACGCGAGCGCCCGGGTGATGGCGGACTTCCCCGACTTCCACCTCGATTTCTACGTCTCGATGCGGATGGCCCCGCGGCAGGTCATGGCCTTCCACGGCGAGGAGGCGGTGCTGACCGTGCGCGCGCCCTTCAACGCCCACGCCTACGGCGACCAGGTCATCGAGATCCGCGAGGCCGACGGCCGCGTCGTCACCGAGCGCTTCGGACAGGCCGAGCAGTACCGGGCGCAGGCCGACGCCTTCAACGACGCGGTGCTCGACGGGACGCCCTATCCGTGCACGCTCGAGTTCTCGCGCGGCAACCAGGCGTTCATCGACATGATCTACGCCGCCGCGGGCCCGGCGGCGTGACCGCGCGACCGGTCGGCCACGCCGCCGAGGACGGGCGCGAGCGCGCGGGATTGATTTCCCGCGGGCGCGCCCGCCATATGGCCGGCGGGGAGGAAGCCGC
>CAZEGY010000207.1:3172-6451 GCA_964511815.1 uncultured Rhodovulum sp. | reverse complement strand
TGCATCCTCGCCGGCCCGTCCTGCGACTCCGCCGACGTGCTCTACGAGAAGCGCCCGGTGCAGCTGCCGCTCGCGCTCGAATCCGGCGACAGGATGCGCATCCTCTGCACCGGCGCCTATACGTCGAGCTACTCCTCCGTCGGCTTCAACGGCTTCCCGCCGCTCGCCTCCGTATTCCTGAACTGACGGCGTCCGCTCTCGACGACGGGGGGCCGCCCGCGAGGGCGGCCCTTTCGCGTTACCAGATCCGCTCCCAGCCGGCCGTGCCGTGGCCGTCGAGCGCTTCGTCCCGCGACACGAGCGGAACGCCCCGGATCAGGGCGGTGGCGACGATCACCCGGTCGAACGGATCGCGGTGGGGCCAGTCGAGCGCTCCCGCCCGCTGCATCACCGTTCCCGTCGCCGGTATGACCTCGAAGCCGTCCGCGATCAGCCTGGCCTCGAAGTCGAAGGCGACGAGCGGGACGACATCGGGCCACTTCCCGAGCCGGGCCTTGTAGACGATCTCATAGAGCGACGCCGCGCTGAGGCAGCGTTCGCGCGCGCCCGAGAGGGCCCTCCGCGCCCCATTCGAGAGCGACTCGGGCGAGATCAGCGCCCAGACGAGGGCGTGGGTGTCGAGCAGCAATCAGACGCCCATCTCGTCGAGAAGGTCATCGTCCGTCGGATCGGCGAGATACGACAGATCCCGCCCTTCGGGAATCAGCCCCTTCCACGCCCCGAACGGAAAGGGCTTGGCCGGGCGCACCGGCACGCATTCGATGACGGGCTCGCCGTTGCGGCAGATCACCACCTTCTCCCCCGCCTCGACGGCGGCGACGAGCTTCGAGAAGTGGGTCTTGGCCTCGTGGATGTTCAGCTTCACCGTCATGCCTCCGCAAGGGTAGACTAAGGTTAGTCCACCCACCGCGCGTTGACAAGGGCGCGCCCGCCCGGCCACGCTCCCGCGAGAGGGATCCGCGCCGTGCTCATCGCCCAGATTTCCGACCCGCACGTCTCCACGCCGGGCGCCGAGCTCTACGGCGGCTACCTGCCGGACGTCGCCCTCGCGAGGGTGCTCGCCCGGGTCGTCGCGCTCCGGCCGCGGCCGGACTTCGTGTGGCTGACCGGCGATCTCGTGGAGAGGGGGACGGCGGCGGAGTACGCGAACCTCCTCGGCCTCCTCGCGGGCTTCGACCTGCCGGCGGCGGCGATCCCGGGGAACCACGACCTCCGGCCCGCGTTCGTCGCCGCGCTCGGCCCGACGGCGATCCGCATCGGATCGGAGCCCTTCCTCGGCCTCGTCGTCGACGGCTTCCCGGTGCGGATGATCGGCCTCGACAGCAAGGACGGCGAGGGCGCGGGCGTGCTCGGACCCGACCGGCTCGCGTGGCTCGACGCCCGCCTCGCCGAGGCGCCGGAACGGCCGACCGCGGTCTTTCTCCACCACCCGCCGTTCCTGACCGGGGTCGCCGCCACGGACGCCAGCCGCTGCCGCGACGGCGATGCGCTCGCGACGGTGATCGCGCGCCATCCGAACGTGGCCCTCGTCGGCGCCGGCCATGCCCATCGTGCGGTCCACCGTCCCTGGGCCGGAACCGTCGCGCAGATCTGCCCCTCGGTCGCCTGGGCGGTCGCGCTCGACCTCGCCCCCGACGCCCCGCTGCGGCTGGTGGCGGAGCGGCCGGGCTTCCAGCTCCACCGCTGGACCGGCGACGGCTTCGTCACCCACACCGAGTTCCTCGCCGAGTGAAGACAGCCGGCCGCGGAGCGGGTTGGCAAGGCAAGGAGACGGGCTCCGGGCGTCGCGCCTCAGGAGCTCCGCACGAGGGTGAGGACGAGGAGCGTCATCCCGCCGACCGCGAGGGCGAGGACCGCGCCGCCGAGGCTCGCCCCGACGCTGACGCTCTGCAACAGGAAGACGAGGAGCGCCGCGGCGATGCCGAGCATGCCGTGGCCGATCGCCCGGCCGCGCGGCCCCCACATGCGCGCGTTGCGCACGCCCGCCGTCACGCCGGCGACCGCGGCGAACGCCGCGACCGTCATGGCCAAACTCAATACCGGACTGCTCGCCTCCAAGGACGCGGTTCCCTCTTGCCTGCCGATCACTGCCTGTTTTGCGCCTTCCCGGCGCTCGCGGACACGCATAGCACGATTGCGCGAGGGTTGCCCGCGCCACGCTGCGCTGCGGCGGAAGGTTGCCGACGCGCTGCGCGGCCCCGGTGCGCGCGCCGGCGAGGCCGGTCAGCCGGCGATCTCGACGACGACCCGCCCGCGGATCCGGCCCGAGAGGATCTCGCGGCCGAGGGCCGGCACCTCGGCGAGCGTCGCTGGGCGGACCATCGCGTCGAGCTTCGCGAGGTCGAGGTCGCGGACGAGGCGCGCCCACGTCGCCACCCGGCGCTCGTAGGGCTGGAGCACGCTGTCGATGCCGAGGAGGCTGACGCCGCGGAGGAGGAAGGGGATGACGCTCATCGGCACGTCCGCCCCGCCGGCGTTGCCGACCGCGGCCGCCGCAGCGCGGTACTTGAGCTGCTTCAGCGCCCGCGCCAGCACCGGACCGGCGACCGCGTCGACGCACCCGGCCCAAGTCTCGGCCTCGAGCGGGCGCCGGGTCTCCTCGGCGAGCTCGGCCCGCGGCACGATCCGCGTCGCGCCGAGGTCGCGGAGGTAGCCCTCCGCCTCCGGCCGGCCGCTGAGCGCCGCGACTTCGTGGCCGAGCCGCGCGAGCACGGCGACCGCGACCGACCCGACGCCGCCCGCCGCGCCGGTGACGAGCACCGGCCCGTGGCCGGGCACGAGGCCGTGATCCTCGAGCGCCATCACCGCGAGCATGGCGGTGAAGCCCGCCGTGCCGAGCGCCATCGCCTGGCGCAGCGTCAGGCCCTCGGGGAGCGGCACCAGCCAGTCGGCCCTGACCCGCGCCTTCTCGGCGTAGCCGCCCCAGTGCGCCTCGCCGACGCGCCAGCCGGTCAGCACCACCGGGTCGCCCGGGCGGTAGCGCGGGTCCGACGACGCCTCGACCCGCCCGGCGAAGTCGATGCCGGGGACGTGCGGGTATCTGCGCACCAGCCCCGCGCCCGGCCCGAGGCAGAGGCCGTCCTTGTAGTTGACGGTGGAATAGTCGACGGCGACGGTGACCTCGCCGTCGGGCAGGTCGCTCTCGGCGATCTCGCGCATGGCCGCGGCCGTCCGCCCCTCGCCGTCCTTCTCCACCACGATCGCCCGCATCTGCCGCCTCCCGTCGTTGCAGGCCCGAGCCTCCGGCGGAGACCGGCGGATGTCAAACGCCGGCTACCC
>CAZEGY010000207.1:0-3072 GCA_964511815.1 uncultured Rhodovulum sp. | reverse complement strand
CTGTCGATCGCGGCGGCGCGCTCGCGGGTGTCGGGGCCGAGGTCGGCCCCGTAGAGCTGCCCCGCGGCGAGCCGAGCGGAAATCAGCGCGGCCCGATCCTGCCGCCGAGCTCGTCCTCGACATGCACCCGGATGATGTCGTCGAAGGAAGACTCGGCGGTGAAGCCGAGATCGAGTGCCCGCGACGGATCGAAGCGCGTCGCCCAGCCGTCGACGATCCTGACGATCATCGGGTCAGGCACCCGCTTGATGAGCGCGACCGCCTCGTCGCCCGCCGCCCGGCGCAGCGCCTCGATCTGCTCGCCGACCGTCGCCGAGAGGCCCGGCATCGCCATGCTCCGCCGCGGCCCGACCTTTCCGGTGTCGAGCCGGAGGGCGTGGCGGAAGAACCCGACCGCCGAGCGCGGGCTCGCGTGCCAGTGGCGCACCTCCTCGGAGACCGGCAGCACCGCCTCCTTGCCGACGAGCGGCTCGCGCAGGATGTTCGAGAAGAACCCCGACGCCGCCTTGTTCGGCAGCCCCGGCCGGATGCAGATCGTCGGCAGGCGGATGCCGATGCCGTCGATGATGCCCTTGCGCGAGTAGTCGGCGAGGAGGAGCTCGCCCATCGCCTTCTGGGTGCCGTAGCTCGTCAGCGGCGTCAGGAAGAAGTCGTCGGGGATCGTCTCCGGGAACGGCGCGCCGTAAACCGCGATCGACGAGGCGAAGATCAGCTTCGGATGGTAGTTGTCGAGCGCCCGGATCGCCTCGAGGATGTTGAGCATCCCCCGGAAGTTCACGTCGTAGCCCTTGTCGAAGTCGAGCTCCGCCTCGCCCGAGACGATCGCCGAGAGGTGGAAGATCACCTCCGGCTTCGGCGCCAGCGCCGCCTGCACCGCCTCGGCGTCGGTGATGTCGAGGGTGCCGGTCGCCACCGGGAACGGTGCCTCCGGCGCCTTCGGCGCGACCACGTCGACGAGAGTCATTCCGGTCACGCCGGGCTCGGGGTCGCTGGCGAACGACTGCGCGAGCTTGGCGCCGATCATGCCCGCGGCGCCGATGATCAGGATCTTCATAAGGCGGTCTCCTCCCCGTTCCTCCGCCTGCTAGCACGCGCCGCCGGCAACGGAAAACCCCCGCGGCCCGCTTCTCGGGCCTACGACCAAAATCCACTTGGCTCGGGGGCGATTTGCGCATCAGACTACAACGAGTCGGGCAGCGCGCGCTGCCTGCCACCAGCATCGAGCCGGCCCGTCCTCCTCCGGGGACGCGGCCAGCCAGGGAGGTAGCTTTGACGAAGGTTTCCCTGACCGTGAACGGTCGCCCCGTGTCCGGCGAGGTCGAGGGGCGCACCCTCCTCGTCGACTTCATCCGCGACACCCTGCGCCTGACCGGCACCCACGTCGGCTGCGACACCGCCCAGTGCGGCGCCTGCGTCGTCCACCTCGACGGCGAGCCGGTGAAGTCCTGCAACGTCTTCGCCCTCGACGTCGACGGCTCGCAGGTCCGCACCATCGAGGGCATGGCGAACCCCGACGGCTCGCTCTCGGTCGTGCAGGCCGCCTTCCAGACCCACCACGGGCTCCAGTGCGGCTTCTGCACGCCGGGGATGGTGATGACCGCGAGCGCGCTCCTGAAGGAGAACCCGAGCCCGACCGAGGCCGAGATCCGCGAATACCTCGACGGCAACATCTGCCGCTGCACCGGCTACCACAACATCGTCAAGGCCATCCAGGCCGCCGCCGCCGAGCTCGGCTCGGCGCGCGTCGCCGCCGAATAAGAGGCCGTTCCGGGGAGGACGAAAGATGCCCAAGGACTTCGGGATCGGCGCCAGCGTGAAGCGCCGTGAGGACGTGCGTTTCCTGACCGGCAAGGGCCGCTACACCGACGACTTCGACCGCCCGTTCCAGACCTATGTCGCCTTCGTCCGCTCGGACGTGGCGCACGGGCGCATCGGCTCGATCGACACCAGCGCCGCCGCGGCGATGCCGGGGGTGCTCAAGGTCTTCACCTCGGAGGACTTCGCCTCGGCCGGCGGCATTCCCTGCGGCTGGCAGATCCACGACCGCGCCGGCGACCCGATGAAGGAGCCGAAGCACCCGATCCTCGCCGAGGGCAAGGTCCGCCACGTCGGCGAGCCGATCGCCGCCGTCGTCGCCGAGACCCGGGCGCAGGCCCGCGACGCCGCCGAGGCCGTCGTCGTCGACATCGAGGACCTGCCCGCCGTCGTCGACATGCGCGCCGCGCTCGAGCCCGGCGCGGCGCTCGTCCACGACGACGCCGGCAGCAACCTCTGCTTCGACTGGGGATTCATCGAGGACAACCGCGAGGCCGTCGACGCCGCCATCGCGGCCGCGCCGCACGTCACCACCCTCGAGCTCGTCAACAACCGCCTGATCGCCAACCCGATGGAGCCACGCTGCGCCATCGGCGAGTACGACGCCGCCGACGACCAGCACACCCTCTACACCACCTCGCAGAACCCCCACGTCATCCGCCTGCTGATGGGCGCCTTCGTGCTCGGCATCCCCGAGCAGAAGCTCCGTGTCGTCGCCCCGGACGTCGGCGGCGGCTTCGGCTCGAAGATCTTCCACTACGCCGAGGAGGCCTTCGTCACCGCCGCCGCCAAGGCGGTCGGCCGCCCGGTCAAGTGGACCTCGACCCGCTCCGAGGCGTTCATGTCCGACGCCCACGGCCGCGACCACGTCACCAAGGTCGAGCTCGCCCTCGACAACGACGGCAAATTCCTCGCGCTGCGCTCGACGACCCTCGCCAACATGGGCGCCTACCTCTCGACCTTCGCGCCCTCGATCCCGACCTACCTCCACGGCACGCTGCTGGCCGGCAACTACACGACCCCGCTCATCTACGTGAACGTCAAGGCGGTCTTCACCAACACCGTCCCGGTCGACGCCTACCGCGGCGCCGGCCGCCCGGAGGCGACCTTCCAGCTCGAGCGCGTCATCGACAAGGCGGCGCGCGAGCTCGGGCTCGACCCGATCGAGATCCGCCGGAAGAACTTCGTCAAGCCCGACCAGTACCCCTACCAGACCCCGGTCGCGGTCAACTACGACACCGGCAACTACGACGCGAC
>CAZEGY010000206.1:4409-6467 GCA_964511815.1 uncultured Rhodovulum sp. | reverse complement strand
ACACACGAAACGCGACGGGCACGGGGTGCGGGCGGGCTCGCAGGGGGCTCCCTGGGCGCGGCGGCCGCGCCGCTTACCCGTGGGGCGCCGGGGTGCGGCGGAAGAAGTCGGACTCGGGGTCGTCGACCACCATCGCCCGGATGCGCTCCCACAGGAGCGCGCGCAGCCCGATGAACTCGGGGTGCGCCCGGACGTCGTAGTCCCAGCGCGGCCGGGGCAGGGCGACCTCGTGGCTCTCGAGGATGCGCCCCGGGCGCGGACCCATCAGCAGCACCCGGTCGGAGAGGAGCACCGCCTCGTCGACGCTGTGGGTGACGAAGACGACGATGCCGCGGCGCTCGCCCCAGAGGCGGAGGAGCTCCATCTGCATGAGCTCGCGGGTCTGCGCGTCGATGCTCGCGAACGGCTCGTCCATCAGCAGGATCTCGGGCTCGGTGACGAGCGCGCGCGCCAGCGCCGCCCGCTGCTTCATCCCGCCCGAGAGCTCGTTCGGCCAGGCGTCGGCGAAGCGCGCGAGGCCGACGAGCTCGAGGTGCGCCTGCACCCGCTCGCGGCGCTCGCCGCGCGGCACGCCGGCGACGGCGAGCCCGAAGCCGACGTTGTCGGCGACGCTCGCCCACGGGATGAGGCGGAAGGACTGGAAGACGAACCCGATCCGCGGCCCCGGCCGCGGCGGCGCCCCGTCGACGCGCACGGTGCCGGCGTCGGGCGCGACGAGGCCGTCGATCAGCCGGAGCAGCGTCGTCTTCCCGCAGCCGCTCGGCCCGACGAGGCTGACGAAGCTGTCGCGGCCGATGTCGAGGCTCACGTCGGCGAGTGCGGCGACCGGCTCGCCGCGGCCGCCGCGACGCCCCCCGCGGCGGAAGGACTTCGAGACGCCGCGGAGGCTGATGACGGTGTCGGCCGCGGTGTCGGCCGTGGTCGTGGTCGTGGTGGGGCCGTGCACGACGCTCAGAGCGACGGGGCGTCCGTCTCGTCGGCCACGCCCTCGCTGTCGAGGACGGCGCCGACGATCGAGAGATCGACCCACTCGTCGAGGGTCACGCGACGCAGGTCGGCGAAGTCGGGGGTCTCGTACTCCCACGCCGTCGTCGCCTCGAGCTCGTCGCGGTTCAGCCCGCCGTTGACGCTCCAGCTGCCGGCGAACTGGCGGCCGAGCTCGGCGAGCGTCGCCCGGTCGACGTCGGGCCGCGCCGCCGCCATCGCCTCGACCCACGTCTCGGGGTCGCGGGCGAAGTCGCGCGAGGCCTTGACGAGGGCGCGGACCACCTTCTCGACGTCGTCGCGGCGCTCGGCGAGCACCGCGTCGGGGACGACGTTCACCTTGTTCAGGACCGGGGCGGCCGCGTAGTAGGCGTCGGAGTCGACGAGGACGTGGAGGCCGTCCTTGTCGGGCATCGCCAGCCAGACCCCGATCGACATCGTCGTCGCGTCGATCTGGCCGGCGGCGAGCGCCTGGGCGCGGACGTTCGGCTGGCCGATGGCGACGACGTCGAGGGTGTCGATGTCGACCCCTTCGCTGCCGAGCACCCGGGTCGAGAGGCTGTGGTCGAGGCTGCCGACGCGCCCGACGCCGAAGCTCCGCCCGGCGAGGTCGGACAGCGCGGCGATGTCCTCCTTGCCGGCGATGAGGAAGGGCAGCGACTTGTTGGGGGAGACGACCGCCTTGAGCTTCATCTGGTCGCGGGCGACGATCTGGAGCGCCGCATCGACGGAGATGTTCGCCATCTCGCCCTCGCCGGCCTGGAGGGCCGCGACCGCCGAGGGGGTCTGCTGGACGCGGACGAGCTCGACGTCGACGCCCTCGCGCTCGAAGTAGCCGAGGGTGAGGGCGAGATCCATGACCGAGTTCGGCACGAGCTGGGGCTGGAGATCGGTGGTGATGAGGCGGAACGGCTCGGCGGCGAGCGGGCCCGCCACGCCCGCGACGGCCGCAAGCGTCAGGGCCGCCATCATGCGGCGGATCGAGATCGGCATGGTGTGTCCTCCCAAGGGCGCCCGCAGGTTATGCCGGCGGCGGTCCGGGGGAAAGTCGGACATCGGAATGACGCATCGGAA
>CAZEGY010000206.1:0-4309 GCA_964511815.1 uncultured Rhodovulum sp. | reverse complement strand
TCGGAACGACCCCGGCGGCACGCCGCCGCCCGCCGGGCGGGAGCTCGACGATTTGCGCGGGTGCGAGGGTTGACTTTGCGGCCGCGACCGCGAAGTGAATAGCCCGATCGGGCGAGACATCAGGGACTGGGGCGATAGCGATGATTTGGCGACTGTTCCTGGCCGTCGTGCTTCTCGTCGTGATCGTCGGCGGCATCGTCGGCTTCAACATGTTCCGGGCGAGCATGATCGAGGGCTACTTCGCCTCGATGCAGCCGCCTCCGGTCGCCGTCTCCACCGTCGAGGTCGAGCCGATCACCTGGCGCCCGGGGCTCGAGGCGATCGGCACCGCGCATTCGAACACCGGCGTCGCGCTCGCGGTCGAGACCGCGGGCATCGTCAAGGACGTCCTGTTCAATGCCAACGACAAGGTGGTCACCGGCCAGCACCTCGTGCAGATCGACGACCTCATCGAGCGCGCCGACCTCGCCGCGTCGCAGGCCGAGCTCGACCTCGCCGAGACCCAGCTGACCCGCGCCCAGGAGCTCCGCACCCGCGGCGTCACCGCGATCAGCGACCTCGACGAGGCCCAGGCGTCGGCGACGAGCTCGCGCGCCCAGGTCGAGCGGCTGACCGCGGTGCTGAACCAGAAGAGCCTCGAGGCGCCGTTCGACGGCATCATCGGCATTCCGCAGATCGACGTCGGCGCCTACGTCACCCCGGGCACGGTCTACGCCTCGCTCCAGGACCTCGACAACATGCGGGTCGACTTCTCGGTCCCCGAGCAGCAGGTGCGGCTGGTGGCGATGGGCATGGCGGTGACGCTGACCTCCGAGATCGGGGACACGACGCTCAGCGGCGAGATCACCGCCATCGAGCCGCGCATCGACCCGAACAGCCGCCTCGTCAACATCCGCGCCCAGTTCGACAATACCGCCGAGGGCGGGGTCAATCCCGGCCAGTTCCTGCGGGTGCGCGTCGAGCTGCCCGCCGAGGACAACGTCATCGCCCTGCCGCAGACGGTGCTGAGCTCGACCCTCTACGGCGACTCGGTGTTCGTGGTCAGGACCGAAGGCGAGGGCGACGCGGCGACGTCGAAGGTCGAGCAGGTCTTCGTCCAGGCCGGGCGCCGCTCGCTCGGGCTCGTCGAGATCGCCGAGGGGCTGAAGCCGGGCGACGTCGTCGTCTCCGCCGGGCAGAACCGCCTGACCGGCGGCAGCACCGTCGTCGTCGACAACACCGTCAACCCGAGCGGCACCGCCCCGCTCACGGCCGAGTAAGGGTCCGGGATGCACTTCTCCGAGCTCTTCATCCGCCGGCCGGTGCTCTCGACCGTGCTCGCCGCCTTCATCCTGCTCCTCGGCTTCCAGGGCATCTTCAACCTGCCCGTCCGCCAGTATCCCGAGGTCGAGGAGACGGTGGTGACGGTCACCACCATCTATCCCGGGGCGTCGCCGAGCCTGATCCAGGGCTTCGTCACCTCGCCGATCGCGGCCGCGGTGGCGACGACCGAGAACATCGACTACGTCACCTCGCAGTCGACGCCGTCGGCGAGCGTCGTCAGCGTCAACATGAAGCTCGGCGCCGACCCCGACGTGGCGCTGACCGAGGTGCTGTCGAAGGTGCAGGGCGTCCGCGGCCAGCTCCCCGACGACGCCGAGGACCCGGTGATCGTCAAGGGCACCGGCATGCAGTTCGCGCTGATGTACCTCGCGGCCGTCAACCCGAACATGACCCAGGAGCAGATGACCGAGTACCTCGACCGGGTCATCCGTCCGCGGATGTCGACGATCGAGGGCGTCGCCGAGATCGAGATCATCGGCGCGGCCAACTACGCCATGCGGGTGTGGATCGACCCGCTCCAGCTCGCGGCGCGCGGGGTGACGGCGTCGGAGGTGCTGACGGCGATCCGGGCGTCGAACTTCCTCGCGGCGCCGGGCAAGACCGAGAACGAGTTCGTCGCCCAGAACATCAACATGCAGACGACGCTGCAGACGCCCGAGGCGTTCGGGCTCCTGCCGATCTCGGGCGACGGCGACCAGGTGGTGCGGCTGCGCGACGTGGCGACGATCGAGCTCGCCCACGAGGAGCTCGAGGCGGTCGTCACCTTCAACGCCCGGCCCGGCACCTTCATCGGCGTCTTCCCGACCCCGGCGGCGAACCCGCTCGACACCGCCGCGGCGGTGGTCAAGGAGCTGCCGGCGATCAACGCCAGCCTGCCGCAGGGCATGAACATCGAGCTCGTCTACGACTCGACCGAGACGATCTCGGCCTCGATCGAGGAGGTGTTCAAGACCATCGCCGAGGCGGTCGCCATCGTCGTCGTCGTCATCCTGCTCTTCCTCGGCTCGTTCCGCTCGGTGCTGATGCCGATCGTGACCATCCCGTTGTCGCTGATCGGCGTGTGCTCGCTCCTGCTCCTGCTCGGCTACTCGATCAACCTGCTCTCGCTCCTCGCGATGGTCCTGGCGATCGGCCTCGTCGTCGACGACGCCATCGTCGTCGTCGAGAACATCCACCGCCACATCGAGGAGGGGCTGAAGCCGCTCGACGCGGCGATCCAGGGCATGAAGGAGATCACCGGCCCGGTGGTGGCGATGACCCTGACCCTCGCCGCGGTGCTCGCGCCCCTCGGCTTCACCGGCGGGCTGACCGGCTCGCTCTTCCGCGAGTTCGCCTTCACCCTCGCCGGGGCGGTCATCATCTCGGGGCTCGTCGCCCTGACCATCACCCCGTCGATGGCGGCACGCATCCTCAAGCACGGCGAGGTCTCGCGCTTCCAGTCGTTCGTCGACCGCAGCTTCGACCGCGTCGCCGGCTGGTACGAGCGCCGGGTGTCGAGCTCGCTCGACTATCGTCCGGTGACGATGCTGATGGTCGCCGCCCTCGTCGGGGCGACGGTGTTCATGTTCCTCAACACCACCTCGGAGCTCGCCCCCGAGGAGGACGAGGGCGCGCTGTTCTCGATCATGAACGGGCCGCGCTACGCGACCCTCGACTACATGGAGCTCTTCACCGACCGCACCTCCGAGCTCACCCGTGGCATCGACGAGGTCAAGACCGAGTTCTCGATCACCGGCATCGGCGGCGCCAGCAACATGGCCTTCTACATCTGGGTGCTGAAGGACTGGTCCGAGCGCCAGCGTTCGCAGAAGGAGCTCCAGGAGGACATCCAGGCCCGGCTCGGCCAGCAGACCGGGGTCGAGGCCTTCGTCTTCGCGCCGCCCTCGCTGCCGGGCTCGGGCGGCGGCCTGCCGATCACCATCGTCATCCAGTCGATCCACGACGCCGAGCGCGTCTACGAGGTCGCCGAGGAGGTCAAGCGACAGGCGACCGCCACCGGCCGCTTCATCGTCGTGCAGAACTCGCTGGCCTTCGACGCGCCCCAGGTCAACGTCACCATCGACCGCGACCGCGCCGCCGCGCTCAACGTCCCGATCAGCGACATCGCCAACACCCTCGGCCTCCTCGTCGGCGGCGCCTCGATCGGCGAGTTCGACCGCGACTCGAACAGCTACGACATCATCCCGCAGGTGCCGCGCGTCTTCCGCGAGAACCCCCAGCAGCTCGGCGAGTTCTTCGTGCGCTCGTCGTCGGGGGCGATGGTGCCGCTCTCCTCGGTGGTGACGATCGGCACCGACGCCGATACCAACTCGATCGAGCAGTTCAACCAGCTCAACTCCGCGACGATCTCGGCCCTGCCGCTTCCCGGCGTCACCACCGGCGACGGCCTCGCCGAGATCCAGAACATCATGCGCGCCGAGCTGCCCGAGGGCTTCTTCACCGACTACTCGGGACAGTCGCGCCTCGAGGTGACGCAAGGCAACACGCTCGCCATCGCCTTCGCCGCGGCGGTGCTCGTCATCTATCTCGTCCTCGCCGCCCAGTTCGAGAGCTTCCGCGACCCGTTCATCATCCTGATGTCGGTGCCCTTGTCGATCTTCGGGGCGATCCTGCCGCTGAACCTCGGGCTCGGCACCCTCAACATCTACACCCAGGTCGGGCTCATCACCCTGATCGGCCTCATCACCAAGCACGGCATCCTGATCGTCGAGTTCGCCAACCAGCAGCGCGAGCTGCACCCGACGATGAGCAAGCGCGACGCGGTGGTCGCCGCCGCCAAGATCCGCCTCCGCCCGGTGCTGATGACCACCGCGGCGATGGCGCTCGCCGTCGTGCCGCTGATCATCGCCGAGGGCGCCGGCGCCGCGGCGCGCTACTCGATGGGCCTCGTCATCTTCGCCGGGCTGATGGTCGGCACGCCGTTCACGCTCTTCGTCGTGCCGATGTTCTACACGCTGATCTCTCCCGAGAAGCACAGCCACACCCA
>CAZEGY010000205.1:0-6475 GCA_964511815.1 uncultured Rhodovulum sp. | reverse complement strand
ATATCAACCGCTTGACCCTCTGCGCACGCGTGCGCAGAGGTGGCCTACGAGCGCATCGGAGCCCTTTCGCGGAGATCTCTCAGAGGACCGGGCCGAGCATGGCGACGGCGTTGTTCCACATGCGCCGGCTGACCGGCCAGCCGGCGACGTCGCCGAGGTCGACGGGAACGGCGGCGTCGATGTAGGTCTGCTGCCGGGTGCGAACGTCCGCAGACAACGCCTTGTCGAAAAATATGATGTTGTTCTCGAAGTTGAGCTCGAAGCTCCGGCGGTCGATGTTGGCCGATCCGATCAGCGTCACCTCGCCGTCCACGGTCACCGACTTGGTGTGGAGGAGCCCGCCGACGTACTCGTGGATCTTCACCCCCGCCGCGAGCAGCTCCTCGTAATAGCTGTGGCTCGCGGCGGCGACGATCCAGCTGTCGTTGCGCGCCGGGAAGACGATCGTCGTCGCGACCCCGCGCCGGGCGCTGGCGCAGAGCGCCGCCTGGATCGGCTCGTCGGGCACGTAGTAGGGCGTGGTGATGACGAGCTCGCGCCGGGCGGCGTACATCAGGCTCTCGAACATCTCGGGCATCGCCGAGTAGCGCACCGTCGCCCCGGTCGCCACCACCTGCGCCGGGAAGCCCTCGCCGACCTCGACGGGCTCGGTGAACAGCGGCGAGAGGTCCTCGCTGGTGTGCGCCATCCAGTCGGCGGCGAAGACGTGCTGGTTCTGGAGGACGATCGGCCCCTCGAAGCGGATCATCGCGTCGACCCACGGCGCGAACTTCGGCTTGATCGCGAAGGCGGCGTCGGCGCAGTTGTTCGAGCCGGTGTAGGTGACGCGGTTGTCGATGACGACGACCTTGCGGTGGTTGCGCATGTCGATGCGCCCCTTGAGCGGGCGCGAGAGCATGAAGCCGATCGGCAACGCCACCGCGAGGCGGACGCCGGCCGCGGCCATCCCCGTCCAGTGCGCCGAGCGCACCATCGCCCGGCTGCCGAGATCGTCGGCCATCGCCCGGCAGACGACGCCGCGGGCGGCGGCGCGCTTCAGCGCCTCGACGACCTTCAGCCCGTTGGTGTCGGCGAGCCAGATGTAGAAGCAGACATGGACGTGGTCGCGGGCGGCGTCGATGTCGGCGACGATGGTGTCGATCACGTCGTCGCTGTCGCCGAGGAGCCGGCCGCGGTTGCCGCCGACGACCGGAAAGCCCGAGATCGACTCCCCGACCCGAAACAGCGGCCGGAGCCGGTGCGGCACGTTGGCGTCGGCCTCGGCCTCGCCCTCGTGGCGCCCGATCGCGGCGTAGGACGGCAGCCGCGCCATCGCCCGCTTGAAGCGCGCGATCCGCCGCCGGCCGATGTTGGTCTCGCCGAAGAGCACGTAGGCGACCATGCCGACGACCGGCGCCACGATGATGACGACGACCCAGGCGAGCCGCGAGGCGGGCTCGCGGTGCGGGCGGAGCAGCGCCCGGCAGACGAAGAAGATCTGCAACGCGCCGTGGACGGCGAGAAACAGCCATCCCGGCAGATGCCCGAGGCTCCAGAGCCAGGCCGTGCTCACGCCGCGAACCTCGGGGAGACCCCTGCGGCACCGCTCGAACCCGGGCAATCAACGAAGATGACCACGCGGTTAACGCGCGAAGGGTAATTCTGCAATATCAATACCTTGACCCTCTGCTCGCGCGCGAGACGGCACGGCCTCCGGGGGCGTTTCGGCCGTTTTTCGGGGGTTTCAGACCATCATCTCCTTCGTCGCGGTGAGCCTGAGCTCGGGCCAGTCGCGGGCGACGCGGTCAATGTCCCATTGCAGGCGCGTCATGTAAACCGGGTCGCCGTCGTGGTCCGCCGCCATGTGGCCCTTGTTCGCCCTGGTGAACGCCTCGACCGTCTCGCGCGGCCCCGAGAGCCAGCGGGCGGAGGTGAACTGCGTCGCCTCGAAACGCACCGGCAGGCCGTACTCCTGCTCGATCCGGCTGGCGAGCACGTCGAACTGCAACGGGCCGACGACGCCGACGATCCAGCCCGAGCCGACCTCGGGCTTGAAGAGCTTCGAGGCCCCCTCCTCGGCGAACTGGTTCAGGGCCTTCTCGAGGTGCTTCGCCTTCATCGGGTCGCCGGCGCGCACGCTCTGGAGGAGCTCCGGCGCGAACGACGGGATGCCGGTGAAGCGGATCGCCTCGCCCTCGGTCAGCGCGTCGCCGATACGGAGCTGGCCGTGGTTGGGGATGCCGATGATGTCGCCGGCGAAGGCGTCCTCGGCGAGCTCGCGGTCGCGGGCGAGAAAGAGCACCGGGCTCGCCATCGCCATCGCCTTGCCCGAGCGCACGTGGTGGAGCTTCATCCCCCGCTGGAAATGCCCCGAGCACAGCCGCACGAAGGCGACGCGGTCGCGGTGCTTCGGATCCATGTTGGCCTGGACCTTGAAGACGAAGCCGGTCACCTCCGGCTCCCACGGCCCGATCGCCCGCGGCTCTGCCGGCCGGACCTGTGGCTCGGGCCCGAAGGCGCCGATGCCGGCCATCAGCTCCTGCACGCCGAAGGAGTTGATCGCCGAGCCGAACCAGATCGGCGAGAGGTTGCCGTCGAGCATCGCCCGGTGATCGAACGCCGGCAGCAGCTCCCGCGCCATCTCGACCTCGTCGCGCAGCGTCGCGAGGAGCTCGGCCGGAACGTGGTCCGCCATCCGCGGGTCGTCGAGCCCTTCCATCTTCACGCTCTCCGCCCGCTTGTTGCGGTCGGCGCGGTCCATGAGCTCGAGCCGGTCGTTCAGCATGTCGTAGCAGCCGAGGAAGTCGCGGCCCTGCCCGATGGGCCAGGAGGCGGGGCAGACGTCGAGCTGCAGCTCCTGCTGGATCTCGTCGATGATCTCGAAGGTGTCGCGGGCCTCGCGGTCCATCTTGTTGCAGAAGGTGAGGATCGGCAGGTCCCGCATCCGGCAGACCTCGAAGAGCTTGCGCGTCTGGCTCTCGACGCCCTTCGCCCCGTCGATGACCATGATCGCCGCGTCGACCGCGGTCAGGGTGCGGTAGGTGTCCTCGGAGAAGTCCGAGTGGCCGGGGGTATCGACGAGGTTGAACCACCAGTCGCGGAACGGGAACGACATCGCCGAGGCCGAGACCGAGATCCCGCGCTCCTGCTCGAGCTTCATGAAGTCCGAGCGCGTCCGCCGCGCCTCGCCCTTGGCGCGCACCTGCCCCGCCATCTGGATCGCCCCGCCGTAGAGCAGGAACTTCTCGGTCAGCGTCGTCTTGCCGGCGTCGGGATGCGAGATGATCGCGAAGGTCCGGCGGCGGGCGACCTGCGGGGGGAGCGGCGGCGTGTTGGAGGATCGGTCGGGCATGCGGCGCGATATAGCGGCACCGCGCGGCCGGGGAAAGACGCGACACCGGCTCGCCCTCGACATCTAGGAGCCTGTCTGGATAATCGCTTGATCGGCTGAGAGGCTGCCAACGAATGCAATCTGGGTCGTTTTGCGATGAAGTTGCGGGCGCGTTCGTTCGCTGTCGGAGCGGGCCCGGTTCGGGCCTGCTCTGGAGGGGCGTGCGAGCTTTCGGCTGGGGGTTCAGCCGGGCTGCAGGCTCCAGAGGCGGGCCATGTTGTGGGCGAGGGCGTGCCAGAGCAGCACGGCCTTCGCCTTCTCGGCGCCGCGCACGAGCAGGCGGACGAGGCCTCGGTTGCGGGCCTGGGGCGTTGACGAGTTCGGCCGTGGCGGCGCGCTGCTCGTAGATCGTCCGGGCCTCGTCCGTCCCCATGCGAAGCCGCCATTCGGCCAGCGCGGGCGGATCGCCCGGACGGGGCGCGTGCGGATCGCGGTTCGCGCGCGGTGCGGGCGGCGGCGCATAGACGGCGACGCCGGCTTCGGCGAGCCCCTCGATGTCGTCGAGCTTGGCGAAGCCGCCGTCGGCGAGGTGCTGGCGCGGACGGCGGCCATAGGCGGCGAGGAGCGCGTCGTTCATCGCGCGCAGTCGGCCCATGTCCGAGCCGGTGGTCTCGACGTCGACGGCCGCGATCAGCCCGGTCGTGGTGTCGGACACGATCTGCGCGTTGTAGGCCGGCCGCCAGCCGCCGTCCGGCATCTTCATTACCCGCGCCTGCGGATCGGTGGTGGAGGCGCGGACCTCGTGCGGGGCGGGCGCCTCCCTCGCGTCGCCGGCGCCGCCGCTCCCCGCACCGCCGCCGTCCTTCGGGTCGGCCCCGCGCCCGCTCCCCTTGCCGACCCCCTTGCCGGCGCCCCGCTTGCCCGCCCTCGCGCGGGCGGCGCGCCCGGCCTCCAGCCGCTCGGCTGCGGCGATCGCCGCCTCCACGCGGGCCTGACGCTCCGCCGCCGCCCGCACCTCCGCGGCGCGGGCGCGGCGCTCGGCGCCACCCGGATCGGCCAGGGTCTCCCGCGCCAGCCGCGCCACCACCGCCGCCGCCTCGCGGCAGGCCTCGAGCGTCGCCCGGCGGCGGAACGAGGCGGCGCCCGCGCTCGCGCGCACCCGCATCCCGATCCTGCGCCACCCGGTCGAGGCGCGCCACCCCCGCCGCAAGCAGCGCCGCGAGGCCGTCCACCAGCAGCCGCTCCAGCAGCTTCCCGTGACCGACGCGGAAGTCCGCCAGCGTCTTGTGGTTCACGCTCACCCCGCCGCAGAGCCACTGATAGGCGACGTGCTCGCCGCAGAGCCGGGCCAGCGCCCGCGCGCTTCCCACCCCGTCCACCGTCGCGTAGAGCCAGAGCGCCATCAAGACCCGCGGATCGGCGGGCGGATGACCCGGGCCCCCCTCCACCGACCGGATCGCATCGTAGAGCGCCGCGAGGTCCAGCCGCTCGACGAAGCCCCACACCATCCGCGCCCGATGATCGGCCGGCAAGAGCTCGTCGAGGCTCAGCGCCCGAAGCTCGACCTGGCGCCGATCCGCCTGCCGCAGACGCGGCCGCCCGCCACGCGCAGCCTTCGCAACCCGCACTTCGGGCAGCGACCCGAACAGCCCATCCGCCTCGTCCGTCACGTCACCCTCGGGAGATCGTCCTCATGACAACCCTACCCCACTTCCGCTCCCGCGACTCGCGACGTTTGATTCGCAGGCTCTGAGCGCGCAAAGGATCGCCATGTCGCTGTAGCGCCAGCCCTTGCCGCCAGCCGCTCCCCAGCCGGCGACCACCGCCTCGTCGACCCAGAGCGTGATCGCTCCTCGGGCAACCAGCGCGCTGTTGTACTCGCGCCAGTTCGTGACTCGGGGCCGGGAGACTTGCGGACACGCTTTGCCCTCCCAAGCGTGAATCACCTTCCCCAACGAGGGGGAATCTGGAGGGTTCTGTGAGGCGCAGCGTGACGTTGGCGGCGAGCGCGCCGGTGGTCTGCGCCTCATAGAAGCCGGATTGAACGAAGCCGCGGTGGTCCCGCGCTCTGGGCGGAGTATCTCGGCGCGTTGGCTGCCACGGCGATCGCAGTCGGCGATCCGATGTGGCTGGGCGCTACGGTGGAGAGCGGCTCTGGGTACGTCTGGGCGGAGATCGGCGTGGGACGGCCGCCCGACGTGATCGGGAGGGCCCTGATCGACGGCTGATGACCGTGCCGGCCGAACGGCGCGCGCGACCTTCCGGGCGCGGGCCGCGAGCACGGGCGCCGTCAGCATGCCGGAGAAGATGGAAGCCGCGATCATCATTGGCGGGCCGGCGCAGGATGGGGCGGTGCGCGGGGCAGCGTCGACAGGATCAGCGAGAGGCTGCCGCAGCAGGGGCAGGCATCGGGCTCCGGCGTATGGCGACATGGGGGGTCGAGGTGGTCGTCGGGCTCTGCGCCGCCCTGCTGATCGGGGCGGGGCCAGGCCAGCAGCCGGCGGCAGAGCCCGAGGCGGGCTGCGCGATGGCTGTTGGCGAGGAAGCCGAAGTGGCGGATGCGATGGAAGCCGGGCGGCAGGACGTGGAGGAGGAACCGGCGCATGAACTCGTCGGCCTCGAGCGTCATCACCTTGCGGCGGCTTTCCTGCCGGTAGTCCTTCCAGAGGAAGCTGACGGCGTCGTCGGTCATGGCGACGAGGCGGCTGTTGGCGATGGCGACGCGTGTAGCGGCCGAGATAGGCCAGCACCTGTTCGGGGCCGCCGAAGGGCGGCTTGGCGTAGACCACCCAGTCGATCCGGCGCAGCGCCGCGCAGTGGGCGGCGAAGGCGTCAGCCGCAACCAGCGGGGCGAGATCGCCGAAGAAGTGCAGTTCGCCGGCGGCGAAGGCGGCGGCGAGACGTTCGAGAAGCAGCCGCCGGAACAGGCGCCCGAGCACCTTGACCGACAGGAAGAACCCGGGTGGGCAGGCGATCCAACGCGTCCGGTCGGGCGAGAGGCCGCCGCCGGGCACGATGCAGTGGACGTGCGGATGGTGCTGCATCGCCTGGCCCCAGCCGTGCAGCACGGCGACGCCGCCGATCTCGGCGCCGAGGTGGCGCGGGTCGGCCGCGATGAGGCGCAGCGTCTCGGCGGCGGCGCGGAACAGGATGGCGTAGACCGCC
>CAZEGY010000204.1:1417-6479 GCA_964511815.1 uncultured Rhodovulum sp. | reverse complement strand
GGAGGTGTCGGCGAGAGTGCCGTCGAGGTCGAAGATTGCCACGCGCATGGCCCGCCTTCTGCCCGATGGCGATGGAAAGCTGAAACGAAATCTGATCCCCCTCGGCTTTCGCGCCACGCGCCCGGCTGCTAGAAACCGCGCAACGAGAAACCGAGGAGCAGCCTTCATGCCCGTCGCCGTCGTCGTCCTCGCCGCCGGACAGGGCGCGCGGATGAACTCGGACCTGCCCAAGGTCCTCCACCCGCTCGCCGCCGTCCCCCTCCTCGCCCACCCGATGGCCGCCGCCCGCAGCCTCGCGCCCGAGCGCACCGTCGTCGTCGTCGGCCACGGCGCCGACGCCGTCGCCGCCGCCGCCCGCGCCATCGACGAGGACGTGGCGGTCGTCGAGCAGACCGAGCAGAAGGGCACCGGTCACGCCGTCCTCACCGCCGCCCCCGCCCTCGACGGCTACGAGGGCGACCTCGTCGTCCTCTACGGCGACACGCCCCTCGTCCGCCCCGAGACGCTCCAGGCCATGCTCGACGCCCGCGCCCACGGCGCCGCCGTCGTCGTCCTCGGCTTCGAGGCGGCCGAGCCCGGCGACTACGGCCGCCTCGTCACCGACAAGGCCGGCCTCGCCGCCATCGTCGAGGCGCGCGACGCGACCCCCGAGCAGCGCGCCATCCGCCTGTGCAACTCCGGCATCCTCGCCGCCGACGCGAGTCTCCTCTTCGACCTCCTCGCCGGCGTCGAGCCGAACAACGCCAAGGGCGAGTACTACCTCACCGACGTCGTCGCCCGCGCCCGCGCCGCCGGCCTGCACTGCACCGAGATCACCTGCCCCGAGGCCGAGACCCTCGGCGTCAACTCCCGCGCCGACCTCGCCGCCGCCGAGGCCGCCTTCCAGGCCCGCGCCCGCGACGCGGCGATGGCCAACGGCGCCACCCTCGTCGACCCCGCCAGCGTCTTCTTCGCCCTCGACACCGTCATCGGCCGCGACGTGATCATCGGCCCGAACGTCTTCTTCGGCCCCGAGGTCACCGTCGAGTCGGGGGCGACGATCCACGCCTTCTGCCACTTCACCGGCTGCCACATCAGCCGCGGCGCCGAGGTCGGCCCCTTCGCCCGCTTCCGCCCCGGCGCCGAGATCGCCGAGAACGCCCGCATCGGCAACTTCGTCGAGATCAAGAACGCCATCGTCGAGGAAGGGGCCAAGATCAACCACCTCACCTACGTCGGCGACGCCCGCGTCGGCCGCGGCACCAACATCGGCGCCGGCACCATCGTCTGCAACTACGACGGGGTCTTCAAGCACCGCACCGAGATCGGCGAGCGCACCTTCATCGGCTCGAACACGTCCCTCGTCGCGCCGCTCCGCATCGGCGACGGCGCGCTCGTCGCGGCGGGATCGGTCATCACTGCCGACGTGCCGCCCGGGGCACTCGCCATCGCCCGCGGCCGGCAGGAGAACAAGCCCACGCTCGGACAGCGGATGATGGAGCGGCTCAGGGCGCTCAAGGCCGGGAGGGCCCACTGACATGTGCGGAATCGTCGCCGTCCTCGGCCGCCACGAGGTCGCGCCGCTCATCCTCGAGGCCCTCAAGCGGCTCGAGTACCGCGGTTACGACAGCGCCGGCATCGCCACGCTCCACGACGGCCGCCTCCACCGCCGCCGCGCGGTCGGCAAGCTCATCGCGCTCTCCGACCTCCTCGTCCGCGACCCGATCCGCGGCCAGGCCGGCATCGGCCACACCCGCTGGGCGACCCACGGCCAGCCGACCGAGCGCAACGCCCACCCCCACCAGGCCGGCGGCGTCGCCGTCGTCCACAACGGCATCATCGAGAACTACCGCGCGCTCCGCGCAGAGCTCGAAGCCGAGGGCGCCGTCTTCGAGACCGACACCGACACCGAGGCCGTCGTCCAGCTCTGCAACCGCGCCCGCGCCTCCGGCCTCGCTCCCGTCGAGGCCGCCCGCGCCACCCTCGCCCGGCTCGAGGGCGCCTTCGCCCTCTGCTTCCTCTTCGAGGGCGAGGACGACCTCCTCGTCGCCGCCCGCCGCGGCTCGCCGCTCGCGGTCGGCTACGGCGACGGCGAGACCTACGTCGGCTCCGACGCCCTCGCCCTCGCGCCGTTCACCCACCGCGTCGCCTACCTCGAGGAAGGCGACCACGCCGTCCTCACCCGCGAAGGCATCGCGATCTTCGACGCCGGCGCCCTCCCTGTCACCCGCGAGATCGTCCACGTCCCGGTCGAGAACGTCACCGCCGAGAAGGGCCCCTACAAGCACTTCATGGCCAAGGAGATGCACGAGCAGCCCCAGGTCATCGCCGACGCCCTCGGCCGCTACCTCGCCCCCGGGCACACCGCCGTCGCGCTGCCGCCGGCGGTCGACTTCGCCACCGTCGACCGCGTCGTCCTCGTCGCCTGCGGCACCGCCCACTACGCCTGCCACGTGGCGAAATACTGGTTCGAGGGCATCGCCCGCCTCCCCGTCGAGATCGAGGTCGCCTCCGAGTTCCGCTACCGCGAGCCGCCGCTCGGCCCCGGCACCCTCGGCATCTTCGTCAGCCAGTCGGGCGAGACCGCCGACACCCTCGCCGCGCTGCGCTACGTCCGCGCCGAGGGCGGCCGCATCCTCTCGATCGTCAACGTCGAGACCTCGACGATCGCCCGCGAGAGCGACCTCGCGCTGCCGATCCTCGCCGGCCCCGAGATCGGCGTCGCCTCGACCAAGGCCTTCACCTGCCAGCTCACCGTCCTCGCCGTCCTCGCCATCGCCGCCGCCCGCCAGCGCGGCCGCATCGACGCCGAGGGCGAGGCACGCCTCGTCGCCGCCCTCGCGAGCGTCCCCGGCCTGATCGCCCGCGCCCTCGCGCTCGAGCCCGAGATCGCCGAGGCGGCGCGCGAACTCTCCCGCGCCCGCGACGTGCTCTTCCTCGGGCGCGGCTCCCTCTACCCGCTCGCGCTCGAAGGGGCGCTCAAGCTCAAGGAAATCAGCTACATCCACGCCGAGGGTTATGCGTCAGGCGAGCTCAAGCACGGCCCGATCGCCCTCATCGACGAGGACGTCCCGGTGATCGTCCTCGCCCCCTCCGACGCGCTCTTCGACAAGACCGTGTCGAACATGCAGGAGGTGATGGCCCGCGACGGCAAGGTGCTCTTGATCTCCGACGCCGACGGCCTCGCGCGCGCCGGCGACGGCACCTGGGCGCACCTGTCGATGCCCGCGACCCACCCCTTCGTCGCGCCGATCGTCTACGCCGCCCCGGCGCAGCTCCTCGCCTACCACACCGCCGTCCTCAAGGGCACCGACGTCGACCAGCCGCGCAACCTCGCCAAGTCGGTGACGGTGGAGTGAGCCCGGTGGATCCCGAGGGCGCCCTCGCCGCCCTCGCCGCCGCCGGCGACGCGAAGAAGGCCGCCGAGATGGCCGCCTACCACAAGGCGCCGCGCCGCTACCTCGGCGTCGCCAACCCCGGGATCGACGCCCTCGTCGCCGGCTGGCGCGCGGCGCTCGACGTGCCCGGCCGGGTCGCCCTCGCCCGCGGCCTCTGGGCGAGCGACGTCCACGAGGCGCGGATCGCCGCGGCGAAGCTCCTGACCCAGGCCCGCATCCGCGACCACGAGGCCGCCGTCTGGGACGAGGTCCGCGGCTGGGTCCCGACCTTCGACGCCTGGGCGATCTCCGACCACGCCTGCAAGGCGATCGAGCGCCGCCTCGTCGCCGAGCCCGCCCGCCTCGACGCGGTCGAGGGCTGGACCACCGACCCCGCCCTATGGGTCCGCCGCGCCGCCCTCGTCGCCACCCTGCCGTGGACGAAGCAGCGCCACCCCGACGCCGCCGAGCGCGCCGCGCGCGAGCGGGTCCTCGGCTGGGCCGCTGCTTGCGTCACCGACCGCGACCGGTTCATCCAGAAGGCCGTCGGCTGGTGGCTCCGCAGCCTCTCGCTCCACGACCCCGACCGCGTGCGGGCGTTCATGGACGGCCCGGGCCGCGACCTCGAGCCCTTCGCCCGCCGCGAGGCGCTCCGCCGGCTGTAGGTCTTTCGATCGAAGCGGGCCTCTCGCCCGCAGATCCACGGCCGGAGAAGGCGCGCGGCCACGCCGTCGGCTTCGATCCGGACGCGGCCGCCGGCTGCAACGTCGGACGAAGGCCGCGCCGCGCTTAGCCATCCTCCCCCGGCGGCACCGCGATCTCGACCGTCACCCCCGCCCGCGCGCAGGCCGTCGCGAAGGCGCGCGGCGGCGGGGCGTCGGTGACGACGGCGTGGATGTCGGCGACCGAGCAGATCCGCACCGGCGCCGTGCGCTCGAACTTCAGCCGGTCGCAGACGAGGATCGTCCGGCGGGCGTTCTCGACGATGGCGCGGCTGACCGCGACCTCGCGGAGGTCGAAGTCCATCACCGCCCCGTCCTCGTCGATCCCCGAGCAGCCGATGACGGCGACGTCGGCGCGGAAGCGGCGGATGAACTCGACCGCCTCGTCGCCGACGATCGCCCCGTCCGACTGGCGCACGACGCCGCCGGTCAGGATGATCTCCTTGCGCGGCGTCCCCGACAGGATCGAGACGACGTTGAGGTTGTTGGTGATGACGACGAGGTCGTTCTTGTCGACGAGCGCCCGCGCCACCTCCTCGGTCGTGGTGCCGATGTTGAGGATCACCGAGCAGCCGTCGGGGATCATCGCCGCCGTCGCCGCGCCGATCGCCTGCTTCTCGGGCGCCGCCACCGACCGCCGCTCGGCATAGGCGACGTTCGCCACCCGGGTCGAGACCACCGCGCCGCCGTGGACGCGGGCGAGCAGGCCGATCTGGCTCAGTTCGTTCAGGTCGCGGCGGATGGTCTGGGTGGTGACCTCGAAGGCGTTGGCCAGTGCCTCGACCTCCACCCGCCCGGCCTGCCGCGCCCGCTGGAGAATTTCCGTCTGTCGCTCGGTGAGATGCATCGTGTCGCTTCCGTCCCCCTGCGGCACTCTGGCAGCCTCATTCGCAATCGCCAAGCCCTTCATTCGAAAGCCGGCACCCGCTCCCCCGGGGGCGCCGTTCCGCGCCTGCGAACGGGGCTGGCCCCCGGCGCCGTTCC
>CAZEGY010000204.1:0-1317 GCA_964511815.1 uncultured Rhodovulum sp. | reverse complement strand
GCGGCCGCCCCCGCGCGAGAGGAAACAGACATGGCCCGCTTCGATGGAAGGATCGCGATCGTCACCGGCGCCGCCAGCGGCATCGGCAAGGAGATCGCCCGGAGCTTCGCCGCCGAGGGCGCGGTGGCCGTCATCGCCGACCTGAACATCGACGCCGCGACCGCGACCGCCGGGGAGATCGAGGCCGCCGGCGGCCAGGCCTTCGCCGTCGCGATGAACGTCACCGACGAGGAGCAGGTGAACGCCGGCGTCGCGGCGGTGGTCGCGAAGTACGGCAAGATCGACATCCTCGTCGCCAACGCCGGCATCCAGATCGTCAGCCCCCTCGTCGACTTCCCCTACGCCGACTGGAAGAAGCTCCTCGCCATCCACCTCGACGGCTCGTTCCTGACCACGAAGGCCTGCCTCAAGCACATGTACGCCGCCAACTACGGCCGCGTCATCTACACGGGCTCGGTGCACTCCAAGGAGGCCTCGAAGCTCAAGGCCCCCTACGTCGCCGCCAAGCACGGCATCATCGGCCTCGCCAAGGTGCTGGCCAAGGAGGGCGCCGAGCACAACGTCACCGCCAACGTCGTCTGCCCGGGCTTCGTGCGCACCCCTCTCGTCGAGAAGCAGATCCCCGAGCAGGCGGCGCAGTTCGGCATCTCCGAGGAGGAGGTCATCAAGAAGATCATGCTCAAGGACACCGTCGACGGCGAGTTCACCACCCTCGACGACGTCGCCGACGCCGTGCTCTTCTTCGCCGCCGCCAAGACCAACGCCTACACCGGCCAGAGCCTCGTCGTCAGCCACGGCTGGTTCATGCAGTGATGGGCGGCGCGGGCGTCCGAATCCCGGACGTCCCCGATTTCCCGATCACCGGGCGATGCCGCCCGGTCGCGGGACCACTCTAACCGCCGGTGTGGCTCATGTGGCGGGCGACGCCGCCCTCGACGGTGCGGCGGGAGTAGTCGAAGGCGTGGCCCTTCGGCTTGCGGGCGATGGCGGCGCGGATCGCCGTCGCCAGCGCCGCGTCGTCGCCCGGATGCGCCCGCATCACCGCGCGGAGGTCGGCGTCGTCGTCCTGGCCGAGGCACATGTAGAGCTGGCCGGTGCAGGTCAGGCGCACGCGGTTGCAGCTTTCGCAGAAATTGTGGGTCAAGGGCGTGATGAAGCCGATGCGGCCGCCGGTCTCGGTGACGCGGGCATAGCGCGCCGGGCCGCCGGTCCGCTCGGCGGTGTCGGTCAGGGTCCAGCGGGCGTCGAGCTCGGCACGCAGATCGCGGAGCGACCAGTACTGGTCGAGGCGGTCCTCGTTGCCGAGGTCGCCCATCG
>CAZEGY010000203.1:0-6536 GCA_964511815.1 uncultured Rhodovulum sp. | reverse complement strand
CTCGATGAAGATCCGGTCGTCCCCGAAGCTCGACGCCGCCTCCGACTTCGACCGCGCGAAGCCCTCGCGTGCCTCGTCGTCGGTCCACGCGATCCGCATCCCCTTGCCGCCGCCGCCCGCGGAGGCCTTGATCATCACCGGATAGCCGATCTCGCCGGCGATCTTCACCGCGTGCTCGGCGTCGTCGATCAGCCCCATGTAGCCCGGCACCGTCGAGACCCCGGCCTCGGCGGCGAGCTTCTTCGAGGTGATCTTGTCGCCCATCGCCTCGATCGCCCCGACCGGCGGCCCGATGAAGGCGACGCCCGCGTCGGCGAGCGCCCGGGCGAAATCGGCGCGCTCCGAGAGGAAGCCGTACCCCGGATGCACCGCCTGCGCCCCGGTCGCGCGGACCGCCGCGAGGATCTTCTCGATGACGATATAGGACTGGTTCGCCGGCGGCGGCCCGATGTGGACGGCCTCGTCGGCCATGCGCACGTGCAGCGCCCCGGCGTCGGCGTCGGAATAGACCGCGACTGTGGCGATCCCCATCTTCCGGGCCGTCTTGATGACCCGGCAGGCGATCTCGCCCCGGTTCGCGATCAGTATCTTGTCGAACATCTGGTCCCCGTGCCGGTTGCCGGCCTACGCGCCCGGGATCTGGGTGCCGGTGGCGTCGTCGATCGCGCCCGGCTCCATCGGATCGTCGGCCTCGGTCTCGTCTACGAGCGTGTCGTTCGCCGCGGTCATCGGATTGGCCGCCAGCGTCCCGGGTGCGCCCGGGTCGCATGCCGCGACGAGCCCCATCGCCGCGAGCACCGCCATCGTCTTCGCGCTCATCGCGTCTCTCCCTGTCCCCGTGTCGTCGTGTCTGTCATCGTTTCGGTCGTCGTCCGGGCACGCCGAAACCCGGCCGCGGCGATGCCCCGGCCGGTTCTCCCGTGCGCGTCGCCCGGACCGTGCCCCGGGCGGGTTCTCGGTCGTTCAGGGGCGCAGTGCCCCGGCCGCCCCGCCGATGACGGCGCCCGCCACCGGCTCGTCTGCGATGACCTCGCCGGCGACCGCGCCGCCGGCCGCGCCGGTGATGACGCGGGTGCTCCTGCTCTCGCCGCATCCGGCAACGAGCAGCAGCGCCGCGATCGCGGCGGCGAGGGTCGCGAAGCTGACGGGTGCGTGCATGGTCTTCCTCCTGAAGCGCCCGGCATCCCCCGGGCTTCCCCCCGACAACGCCCGACCGCCGCAAAGGCTCCCGCGCGCTCAGTCATCGCCGAACGCCTCGGGGACCGCCTCGGGAAACGCCGCCCGGGCGCGCGCGACGTCGACGCGGAGCAGCGCCTCGTAGCTCGCCGGGTCGAAGGGATCCTCCGCCGCCACGACCTCGCGCCCGAAGAGCCAGCCGATCCGCCCGGCGTCGAGGTTGCCGCGCTCGAAGGGCTCCTCGCCGAAGTGCTCCCAGAGCGCGGCGAGAAACGCCGCGTCCGCCGCCCGGTCGACGGGGCGGCGGTCCTTGAACCGCTCGCGCGCCTTGATCGGCGTCACCCCCTTCGGCGACGCCCGCCGGATGGTGAACTGGAGGTCCGTCCCCGGCAGCCGCCCGGGAAAGCCGCGATGCTTCAGCATGCGTCCCCCTCCCGCGCCGCGCCGCCTAGTCCTCGCCGAGGCTCATCACCGCGACCCCCATCGACACCGCCCCGAAGGTCAGCGCCGTCTGGAAGAAGAGGATGAAGGTCGCGAGCCCGCTCGCGTCCTTGGCGAGCAGCCCCGCGAGGCCGAAGACGTCGAGCCAGATCAGCCCGAAGAGGAACAGGCAGCCGATCACCATGCCGTTCGCCGCGTGCACCAGCAGAAAGCGCACGAGCTTCGGAAGCCGCATCCAGCGCCGCCGGATCATCGTCCGGTCCTCCGACCCGTCCTTCCCTGCTTCCCATATAGCGCGGCTCCCCCCGAGGCGGTAGCGCCGCCCGCCCGATCCCGCCGCCGAACCCGCCGCCATGATCCCCCACGGCGCCCCTCACAGCGGAATGTTGTCGTGCTTCTTCCACGGATTGCTCAGGCGCTTCTGCCGGAGCGAGGCGAAGGCCCGCGCCACCCGCCGCCGCGTCGAGTGCGGCATGATCACCTCGTCGATGAACCCGCGCTCGGCGGCGACGAAGGGGTTGGCGAAGCGGTCCTCGTAGTCCTTCGTCCGCGCCGCGATCCGGTCGGGATCGCCGAGCTCGGCGCGGTAGAGGATCTCGACCGCCCCCTTCGCCCCCATCACCGCGATCTCCGCCGTCGGCCAGGCGTAGTTGAAATCCCCGCGCAGGTGCTTCGAGCTCATCACGTCGTAGGCGCCGCCGTAGGCCTTGCGGGTGATCACCGTCACCTTGGGCACCGTCGCCTCGCCGTAGGCGAAGAGCAGCTTCGCCCCGTGCTTGATGATGCCGCCGTACTCCTGCCCGGTCCCGGGCAGGAACCCCGGCACGTCGACGAAGGTCAGAATCGGGATCTCGAACGCATCGCAGAAGCGCACGAACCGCGCCGCCTTCCGCGCCGAGTCGATGTCGAGGCAGCCGGCGAGCACCGTCGGCTGGTTCGCCACCACCCCGACCGTGGAACCCTCGAGCCGGACGAAGCCGGTCAGGATGTTCCGCGCGAAGTCGGCCTGGATCTCGAAGAAGTCGCCCTCGTCGGCGACCGCGTGGATCAGCTCCTTCATGTCGTAGGGCGTGTTGGGGTTCGCCGGCACCAGCGTGTCGAGCTTGGCGTCCCTGCGCGTCGGCGAGTCGAAGAACGGCCGGACCGGCGGCCGCTCGCGGTTCGAGAGCGGCAGGAAGTCGACGAGCCGGCGCACCTCCATCAGCGCCACGAGGTCGTTCTCGTAGGCGCCGTCCGCGACCGACGACTTCGAGGTGTGGGTCCGCGCGCCGCCGAGCTCCTCGGCGGTGACGACCTCGTTCGTCACCGTCTTCACCACGTCGGGGCCGGTGACGAACATGTAGGACGAGTCGCGCACCATGAAGATGAAGTCGGTCATCGCCGGCGAGTAGACCGCGCCCCCCGCGCACGGCCCCATGATGACGCTGATCTGCGGGATCACCCCCGAGGCCATGATGTTGCGCTGGAAGACGTCGGCGTACCCGGCGAGCGAGGCGACGCCTTCCTGGATGCGAGCGCCGCCCGAGTCGTTGAGGCCGATCACCGGCGCGCCGTTCTGCATCGCCATGTCCATGACCTTGCAGATCTTCTCGGCGTGGGTCTCGGAGAGCGACCCCCCGAAGACGGTGAAGTCCTGGGAAAAGACGTAGACCTGCCGCCCGTTGATCGTCCCCCAGCCGGTGACGACGCCGTCGCCCGGCGTGCGCGTCGCCGCCATCCCGAACTCCGTCGCCCGGTGGGCGACGAACATGTCGAACTCCTCGAAGCTCTCCTCGTCGAGCAGCACCTCGAGCCGCTCGCGCGCGGTGAGCTTGCCCTTGGCGTGCTGGGCGGCGATGCGCCTCTCGCCGCCGCCGAGGCGTGCCTCCGCGCGCCGGTGCTCGAGCTCCCCGAGGATGTCCTTCACGCCCCGTCCTCCCGTTCGTTGACGCCGACTTGCCAGAGACGCCGCGGTGCGGCAAGGAAACTTCGGCGGATTTGCAAAGGCGATTGCAAAGCCCATCTGCGAAATGCGAAGTTGCGAAGTCATGACCCTCGAGAGCCAACGCACCCCGCGCTCGTCCCCGCCGCGCGCCTCATCGAGCCCCAAGCTCTACGCCGGCGTCAAGCTGCGCGAGATCCGCACGCGCCACGGCATGACCCAGGCCGAGTACGCCGCCGCCCTCGGGGTCTCGCTCTCCTACCTCAACCAGATGGAGAACAACCACCGCCCGGTGCCGGCGCGTGTCGTCCTCGCGCTCGCCTCCGCCTTCGGCACCGACGTGACCGAGCTCGCCGCCGGCTCGACCGAGCGCACCGTCGCCGACATGCGCGAGGCGCTCGCCGACCCGGTCTTCGGCACCGCCCCGCCCTTGGGCGACCTCCAGCTCGTCGCCTCCAACGCCCCGAACCTCGCCCGCGCCTTCCTCACCCTCCACCGCGCCCACCGCGAGAGCCAGGAGCGCCTCGCCCAGCTCAACGAGGCCCTCGGCCGCGACGAGGGCGCCCTCGCCCCGGTGCCGTGGGAGGAGGTCCGCGACTTCTTCCACTACTGCGACAACTACCTCGACGCCATCGACCGCGCCGCCGAGACCTTCGGCCAGGCCCTGCCGCCCGACCGCCGCGGCGCCCTCGCCACCCGCCTCGAGGCCCGCCACGGCCTGACCGTCGCCCTCGCCCCGGACGCGCCGCTTCGCCGCCTCGACCGCGCCGCCGGCCGCCTGACCCTCGCCGCCCACGCCGCGCCCGCGACCCAGGCCTTCCAGCTCCTCCACCAGATCGCCCTCCTCGAGCACGGCGACCTCCTCGAAGCGACGCTCGATCTCGCCCGCTTCCGCACCGAGGCCGCCCGCGCCATCTGCAAGACCGGCCTCGCCAACTACTTCGCCGGCGCGGCGCTCCTCCCCTACCTGCGCTTCGCCGAGGCCGCCCGCAGCCTGCGCCACGACCTCGAGGCCCTCGCACTCGCCTTCGACGCCTCGATCGAGCAGGTCGGCCAGCGCCTCTCCACCCTCCAGCGCACCGGCGCCCGCGGCATCCCCTTCTACTTCGTCCGCGTCGACCAGGCCGGCACCATCACCAAGCGCCACTCGGCGACCCGGCTCCAGTTCGCCCGCTTCGGCGGCGCCTGTCCGCTGTGGAACGTCCACCAGGCCTTCGAGACCCCGGGCCGCTTCCTCCGCCAGCTCGCCGAGACCCCGGACGGGGTGCGCTACCTCTGCCTCGCCCGCGACGTCGTGAAGCCCGGCGGCAGCTTCAAGGCCCCGGTCCGGCGCTACGCCATCGGCCTCGGCTGCGAGATCGTCCACGCGGCCTCGGTCGTCTACGCCGACGACCTCGACCTCCGCAACGCCGCCGCCTTCCAGCCGATCGGCATCTCCTGCCGGATCTGCGAGCGCCGCGACTGCCACCAGCGCGCGGTCCCGCCGCTCGAACGCCCGCTCGTCGTCGATCCCGACGAGCGCGACGTCCTCCCCTACCGCATCGGCTGACGCCCTCGGCTCGCCCCGTCAGTTCGCCCCGTCAGCTCGCCCCGTGGACGAGCTGGATCACGTCGCGCGCCCCCGCCCGCCCGCGGCCGGAGAGCGACGGGTTCTCCATGAAGAAGCGATGGCACGAGAACAGCGGCTCGGGCGAGGACGGCGTATGGCGGAGGTAGGTGCCGTCGGGCTGCATCACCCAGCTCTGCGCCTCGTCGGCCATGTTCGCCGCCATCACCTGGTCGATGATCTGGGCGTGGACCGTCGGGTTGGTGATCTCGACGAGCGCCTCGATCCGCCGGTTGAGGTTGCGCTCCATCCAGTCGGCCGAGGAGATGTAGACCCGCGCCCCCCGCGACGGCAGCCCGTGGCCGTTGCCGAAGCAGACGATGCGGCTGTGCTCGAGGAAGCGCCCGATGATCGACTTCACCCGGATGTTCTCCGAGAGCCCGGCGACCCCGGCCCGCAGGCCGCAGATCCCGCGCACCACCATGTCGATCCGCACCCCCGCCTGGCTCGCGGCATAGAGCGCGTCGATGACCTCGGGCTCGGTGATCGAGTTGAGCTTGATCCAGACCTGCGCCGGCCGCCCGGCCTTGGCGTGCTCGATCTCGGCGGCGAGCCCGTCGAGGATGCGCGGCTTCAGCGTGTGCGGCGAGATCGCCATCTTCTCGAGCTCCTCGGGCCGGACGTAGCCCGAGACGTAGTTGAAGACCCGCGTCGCGTCGCGCCCGAGCGCCTTGTCGGCGGTGAAGAGCGACAGGTCGGTGTAGATGTTCGCCGTCCCCGGATGATAGTTCCCGGTCCCGAAGTGGGTGTAGGTGACGAGCTCCCCCGCCTCCCTTCGCACCACCGTCGAGATCTTGGCGTGGGTCTTCCAGTCGATGAACCCGTAGACGACCTGCGCCCCCGCCCGCTCCAGCCGCCGGCTCTGGCGGATGTTCGCCGCCTCGTCGAAGCGCGCCTTGAGCTCGATCAGCGCGGTCACCGACTTGCCGTCCTCGGCCGCCTCGCACAGCGCCGCGACGATCGGACTGTCGCGGCTCGTGCGGTAGAGCGTCTGCTTGATCGCCAGCACGTCCGGGTCGCGCGCCGCCTGCTGCAGGAAGCGCACGACGATGTCGAAGCTCTCGTAGGGGTGGTGCAGCAGCATGTCCTTGCGGCGGATCGCCGCGAACATGTCGCCGTCGAAGTCCTGCACCCGCTCGGGCATCCGCGGCGTGAACGGCGGCCACAGCAGGTCGCTGCGCCCGATGCGGGTGAGCTCGGCGAGGTCGGCCATGCCGACGAGCCCCGGCATCTCGGTCACCTCGGCGTCGGCGACCCCGAGGGCGTGGACGATCGTCCGCCTGAGCTCGGCCGGCGCGTCCGCGGTCATCGTCAGCTGGATGACCTCGCCCCGGCGGCGGCGCTTCAGCGCCGTCTCGAACTCGCGCACCAGGTCCTCGGCCTCCTCCTCGA
>CAZEGY010000202.1:0-6538 GCA_964511815.1 uncultured Rhodovulum sp. | reverse complement strand
CGCTCAAGACCTCGCGCAACGGCTCGGCCTTCATCGGCTGCTCGAACTATCCCGAGTGCCGCTACACCCGCCCGCTCGCCGGCGACGAGGGCGACGCGAGCCTCGACGGCAAGGTGCTCGGCGAGGGCACCCTCGGCGACGCGGTCTTCGAGGAGGAGAGCGACGAGGCCCGGCCGGTGACGCTGAAGAAGGGCCCCTACGGCTACTACGTCCAGTTCGGCGAGGCGCCGGAGGGCGAGAAGCCGCGCCGCGCCTCGATCCCGAAGGGCATGGACCCCGCGACGCTCGAGCTCGACCGGGCGCTCGAGCTCCTGTCGCTGCCGCGGCTGATCGGCCGCCACCCCGAGGACGGCGAGCCCGTCGAGGCCGGCATCGGCCGCTTCGGCCCGTTCGTCAAGCACGGCAAGGTCTACGCCAACATCAAGGACGCCGAGGAGGTGTTCACGATTGGCATGAACCGCGCGATGGAACTGCTTGCGCAGAAAGCGCAAAGAGGCGCCGGACGGGCGGCGGTCAAGCCGCTCCGCGAGCTCGGGGAGCACCCCGAGGGCGGTGCCGTCGCCGTCTACGAGGGCCGCTACGGGCCTTACGTGAAGTGGGAGAAGGTCAACGCGACCCTCCCGAAGGAGACCGCGCCCGAGGCGGTAACCCTCGACGAGGCCCTCGCCCTGATCGCCGCCAAGGCGCCGAAGAAGCGCGCCCCGGCTCGCAAGGCGGCAGCGAAGCCGAAGGCCAAGGCCGGCGCGAAGAAGGCGGCGAAGCCCAAGGCGAAGCGGGCGGCGGCGTCGGAGTAGCGTCGCACGGCCCGCGGAGGCGTGCTATGATCCGCCGCATGGAGCAGCCGAAGCCGACCGCGTTCACCGCCGACGAGTTCATCGCCTGGGCGCTCGAGCAGCCCGCGGGGCGGTTCGAGCTCGACAACGGCCGCGTGGTCGCGATGTCGCCCGAGCGTGCCGCCCACGCGATCGCCAAGGGCAATGCCTTCCTCGCGCTCCACGCAGCCATCGCCGCGCGCGGTCTCGGCTGCCGGGCGTTCCCGGACGGGATGTCGGTCAGGGTGGACGACCACACCGTCTACGAGCCCGACGCGCTGGTCCGGTGCGGTCCGCCGCTGCCCGGCGACGCCATCGAGATCGCCGACCCCGTCATCGTCGTCGAGGTCGTCTCGCCGTCGAGCCGGGGAGTGGACCGGGGCGTGAAGCTCGAGCGGTACTTCTCGCTCGCGAGCGTCCGGCACTACCTGATCGTCGACACCGAGCGGAAGCTCGTCATTCACCACCGCCGCGACGACGCCGGCGAGATCCGGGCGGCGATCCTCCACGACGGCGCCGTCACGCTCGACCCGCCCGGAATGACCATCACCGTCGCCGAGATCTTCGCCGACGCCTGACCGGCGGCTCCCCTTGCGCTGGCGGGCCGCCACCACACCAGAAAGACGGGGAGAGACACCATGCGCACGACACGCCGACAGACCATCGCCCTCGGCGGCGGCGCCCTGCTCGCCTCCGCGCTCGCCCCTGCGCTCGGCGGCATCGCCCGCGCGCAGACGGCGGCGGGCGGCGACAGCTACGAGACCGGGGCGGGCACGCTCGTCGTCCATCCGGTCGAGCACGCATCGCTGGTGATGCAGACGCCCGGCCTCGTCGTCTACGCCGACCCGGTCGGCGGGGCCGCGCTCTACGACGGGCTGCCGCCCGCCGGGCTCGTGCTCGTCACCCACGAGCATTCCGACCACTTCGACGTGCCGACCCTGACCGCGCTCGTCGGCGAGAACACCCGGCTCCTGACCAACCCGGCGGTCCACGCGATGCTGCCGGCGGAGCTCCAGGCGAAGGCGACCGCGATCGCCAACGGCGAGGGCACCACCGCGAACGAGATCGCCATCGCGGCGGTGCCGGCGTACAACACCACGCCCGACCGGCTCCAGTACCATCCGCAGGGCCGCGACAACGGCTATGTCCTGACCATCGGCGACACCCGCGTCTATGTCGCCGGCGACACCGAGGACATTCCCGAGATGCGCGCGCTCGCCGACATCGCCATCGCCTTCCTGCCGATGAACCTGCCCTACACGATGACGGTCGAGCAGGCCGCCGACGCCGTCGCCGCTTTCGCGCCCGGCAAGGTCTATCCCTACCACTACGGCGACAGCGACATCGCGACCTTCGAGCGGCTCGTCGGCGAGAACGCCCCGGACACCGAGGTGCTGATCCGCGACTGGTATCCGAACGCCTGACCGGCCGAATCCGCCCTGTGCCCGGCGGGGTGCGCGTGCTAGGTGGGCGGCCATGAGCCGCCTCCCGTCCCAAGACGCCCTCCTCGCCTGGCTGCGCGACAACCCCGGCCAGACCGGCAAGCGCGAGATCGCCCGCGCCTTCGGGCTCAAGGGCGCGGACCGGGTGGCGCTGAAGCAGCTCCTCGCCGACATGAAGCGCGAGGGCACGATCGAGAAGCGCCGCCGCCGCGTCCGCCCGCAGGGCGAGCTCCCGCCCGTGCTCGTCCTCAAGGTCACCGGCCCCGACCGCGACGGCGACCTCTGGGCCGAGCCGGCCGAATGGGAGACCGAGGGCGGCGAGCGGCCGCGCATCCTGCTGCGCACCCGCCGCGACGACCCCGCCCTCGGCGCCGGCGACCGCCTGCTCGGCCGCCTCCTCGACCGCGAGGAGGGGGAACCGCTCGCCGCCCGCGTCATCCGCCGCATCGGCATGGGGCCGCGCCGGGTGATCGGCATCTTCCACGCCGGCCCCGAGGGCGGCCGCATCGCCGCCATCGACAAGAAGACCGACCGCGACTGGCTCGTCTCCCCCGGCGACGGCGGCGGCGCGCGCGAGGGCGAGCTCGTCGAGGCCGAGCAGATCGGTCCGGCCCGCGCCTACGGCCTGCCCCGCGCCCGCATCGTCGCCCGCCTCGGCGACCCGTCGGCGCCGAGGTCGGTGTCGCTCATCGCCATCCACGAGCACGGCATCCCCGACGAGTTCCCCGACGACGCCGTCGCCGAGGCCGAGGCGGCGCGCCCGGTCGCGGCGCCCGGCAAGCGCGAGGACCTGCGCGACCTGCCCTTCGTCACCATCGACCCCTCCGACGCCCGCGACCATGACGACGCCGTCCACGCTTACCCCGACGACGATCCGGCGAACCCGGGCGGCCACGTCGTCTGGGTGGCGATCGCCGACGTCGCGACTTACGTCCGCCCCGGCGCCGCGCTCGACCGCGAGGCGCGGCGGCGGGGGAACTCGACCTACTTCCCCGACCGCGTCGTGCCGATGCTGCCCGACCGCCTGTCGGGCGACCTCTGCTCGCTCCTCGACGGCGTCGACCGCCCGTGCATCGCGGTGCGCATGACCCTCGACGCCGACGGCAACAAGCGCGACCACCGCTTCGCCCGCGGGCTGATGCGCTCGGTCGCCACCCTCTCCTACCGCCAGGCCCAGGACGCCGCCGACGGCCGCCCGGACGCCGAGACCGCACCGTTCGTCGAGCGCGTCATCCGCCCGCTCTGGGCGGCGTGGGGCGCGGCGCGCAAGGCCCGCGACGTGCGGGCGCCGCTGAACCTCGACCTCCCCGAGCGCCGGATCGTCCTCTCCGACGCGGGCGAGGTGCTGTCGGTCGCCTTCCGCGACCGCTTCGACGCGCACCGGGTGATCGAGGACTTCATGATCCTCGCCAACGTCGCCGCCGCCGAGACGCTCGAGGAGAAGCGCGTCCACCTGCTCTACCGCGTCCACGAGGAGCCGAACCCCGAGAAGCTCGAGGCGCTGCGCGAGGTCGTCGAGACCGTCGGCCTGAGCCTCGCCCGCGGCCAGGTGCTGAAGACCGCCCAGCTCAACCGCCTCCTCGACGGCGTCGCCGGCACCGAGCACGCCGAGATGGTCAACATGAGCGTGCTCCGCGCGATGACGCAGGCCTACTACGCGCCGGAGAACTTCGGGCACTTCGGCCTCAACCTGCCGCGCTACGGGCACTTCACCTCGCCGATCCGGCGCTACGCCGACCTCGTCGTCCACCGGGCGCTGATCCGCGCCCACGGCTGGGGCCCCGATCCGAAGAAGGACGGGCTGACCCACGACGAGGAGGCCGCCCTCGCCGAGACCGGCGAGCACATCTCGATGACCGAGCGGCGCTCGATGATGGCCGAGCGCGACACCACCGACCGCTACCTCGCCGCCTACCTCGCCGACCGCGTCGGCTCGGAGTTCCAGGGGACGATCTCGGGGGTCGCCCGCTTCGGGCTCTTCGTCAAGCTCGACGAGACCGGCGCCGACGGGCTCGTGCCGATCTCGGCGCTCGGGCGCGAGTACTTCCTCCACGATCCGGACAGCGCCACCCTGACCGGCGAGAAGTCCGGCCGGGTCATCGGCCTCGGCCAGCGCGTCCTCGTCCGCCTCGCCGAGGCGGCGCCGATCACCGGCGGGCTGCTCTTCGAGCTGCTCGAGGTCGAGGGCCGGCGGCTGCCGACCCCGCCGCGCTCGGGCAAGGCCGGACCGCGGCGCCAGCTCGGCAAGAGCCGCCTGCGCAAGCGCGTCGAGGCCAAGCGCGACCGGCGGCGGTAGGCGGTTACCGCCCGCCGACCGCGCTCCCCGCCTCGCGCGGCCAGGCGATCCCGCGGGCGGCATCGGCGAGGGGCGCGAGGCGCGCGAGCACCGCGGCGTCGGCCCGGCAGGCGCGGCCGGCCTTCATGTCGACGTGGAGCAGCATCTGCTCGCCGGTGGCGAGGAGCCGGCCGTCGCCGGCGTGGACGCGGTGGAAGACGCGGATGCGCTTGTCGTCGGCGCTCAGGATCTGGGTCGTCGCGTGCCACGCCTCGCCGCGCCGCGCCTCGTCGAGGTGGCGGATGTGGGTCTCGACGGTGTAGTAGCTGTGGCCGCCGGCGACGTACTCGGCGTCGGCGCCGATGCGGGCGAGGAGCGCGTCGGTCGCCATGCTCATCGCCTCGAGATAGCGGCTTTCGGTCATGTGGCCGTTGTAGTCGATCCACGCCTCGGGCACCCGCCCCTCGGCGAGCCGGAGCGGCTCCGCCCCGGGCACCGCCGCCGCCTCGGCGAGCCGTGCCTCCTGGGCGCGGAGGAGCGCGCCGGCCCCCCAGCCGGTGCCGCCCTGCTGCGCGGCGAGGGCGCGGACGATGGCGACGAGGTTGTCGTCGCGGATGCGCTCGAGCTCGCGGATCGAGAGCGCGCCGGTCTGGGCGTCGGACTGGTCGGCGATCTTGCCGACGAGGGCGTCGTCGAGGTCGGGGACGTCCATGAGCTTCGTCCACGGCCACTTCAGCGCCGGGCCGAACTGGGCGAGGAAGTGGCGCATGCCGGCCTCGCCGCCGGCGATGCGGTAGGTCTGGAAGAGCCCCATCTGCGCCCAGCGCAGGCCGAAGGAGAGCCGGATGATGTCGTCGATCTCCTCGACGCTCGCCACGTCGTCGTTGACGAGCCACAGCGCCTCGCGCCACAGCGCCTCGAGCAGGCGGTCGCCGACGAAGGCCTCGATCTCGCGGCGGATCACCACCGGCTTCATGCCGAGGGCGGCGTAGAGGGCGGAGGCGCGCGCGACGGTCGCGGGCGTGGTGGCGCGGCCGGCGACGATCTCGACGAGGGGCAGCAGGTAGACCGGGTTGAACGGGTGGGCGACGACGAGCCGCCCGGGGTGCGCCATCCCCTCCTGGAGGTCGCTCGGCAGGAAACCCGAGGTCGAGGAGCCGATCAGCGCGTCCGCCGGCGCCGCCGCGTCGATCGCCCGGAGCACGCCGCGCTTGAGGTCGAGCCGCTCGGGGACGCTCTCCTGCACGAAGTCGGCGCCGGCGACCGCCGCCTCGACGGACGGCGCGAAGGTGAGCCGCCCGCGTGGCGGCAGCGGCGCCGAGACGAGGCGGGCGAAGGCGCGTTCGGCGTTGGCGACGACCTCGCCGACGATGCGCTCGGCGTCCGGGTGGGGGTCGTGCACCGCGACGTCGACGCCGGCGAGAAGGAGGCGGGCGACCCAGCCGCCGCCGATGACGCCGCCGCCGATGCAGGCGGCCTTCTCCGGCAGGCTCACCACCGCCGCTCCAGCGCGAGCTTCGCCCGCACTTCGGCGGGCGTCAGGACGCGGGCGCCCATGCCCTGCACGATGGCGACGGCGCGCTCGACGAGGGCGCCGTTGGTGGCGAACTCGCCCTTGCCGAGCCAGAGGTTGTCCTCGAGCCCGACGCGGACGTTGCCGCCTGCGAGGACGGCGAGCGCGGCGTAGGGGAGCTGGTTGCGGCCGATCGAGAAGGCCGAGAAGGTCCAGTCGGCGGGGACGTTGTCGACGATCGCCTTGAAGGTGCCGATGTCGTCGGGCGCCCCCCACGGGATGCCCATGCAGAGCTGGATCATCACCGGATCGTCGATCACCCCCTGCGCCTTCAGCCACCGGGCGAGGAGGAGGTGGCCGGTGTCGAAGACCTCGATCTCCGGCCGCACCCCGAGCGCCCGGATCCGGCGGGCCATCTCCTTGAGCATCGCGGGGGTGTTCGTCATCACGTAGTCGCCCTCGCCGAAGTTCATCGTGCCGCAGTCGAGGGTGCAGA
>CAZEGY010000201.1:0-6544 GCA_964511815.1 uncultured Rhodovulum sp. | reverse complement strand
CTTGACCCTCGTCACGCGCGCGAGACGCCGCGCCTTCCGGGGGGCTTGCGGCCGCCCCGCGACGCGGTGCAGCATGCGTCCCGACCCCCCAGCCCAACCCCGACCCCAGCGGAGAACGCCCATGCCCGCCCCCGGAAAATCGCCGCACGGCCCCCTCCGCGTCGGCATCGGCGGCCCGGTCGGCGCCGGCAAGACCGCGCTGATGGACCAGCTCTGCAAGCGCATGCGCGACCGCTGGTCGATCGCGGCGATCACCAACGACATCTACACCCGCGAGGACGCCGAGTTCCTGATGCGCTCCCAGGCCCTCCCCCTCGAGCGCATCATCGGCGTCGAGACCGGCGGCTGCCCGCACACCGCGATCCGCGAGGACGCCTCGATCAACCTCGCCGCCGTCGACGAGCTCGTGCGCCGCTTCCCCGACCTCGACGTCGTCCTCATCGAGTCGGGCGGCGACAACCTCTCGGCGACCTTCTCCCCCGAGCTCGCCGACCTCACCCTCTACGTCATCGACGTCTCGGCCGGCGACAAGATCCCGCGCAAGGGCGGCCCCGGCGTCACCCGCTCCGACCTTCTCGTCATCAACAAGACCGACCTCGCCCCCCACGTCGGCGCCTCGCTCGACGTCATGGACCGCGACGCCCGCCGCATGCGCGGCGCCCGCCCCTTCCAGTTCGCCCAGGTCAGGAACGGCCTCGGCGTGCCCGAGATCGTCGCCTTCATCGAAACCGCGGGCGGGCTGGTGCGGTAGCCCTGCCGCTCAACGATCTTGCAACCAACTCCGGTTGCGGGCCCGCGGGGGCCGACGCCAGCGTGCCCTCCGTCCGCAAGTCCTCGGCGTAACGGAGCACTCACCCCTCCCGCGCCGCCTCGCGCAGCGCCACCATCAGCGCCGCCACCTCCGCCTCCGGTTCCGCCCCGGCGCGGCGCGTCAGCCCGACCGGCCCCGCCACCTGCGGCAGCCCCGGCAGGTCGAGGGCCACCACCGTCCCCAGCCGCAACTCCTCGCCGACGACGCCGCGCGAGATGAACCACACCGCGTCCGACGCCTGCACGAGCCCGCGCCCGACCGCCAGCGACACCGACTCGACCAGCGCCCGCGGCATCTCCTGCCCGACCGAGAGGAAGAACCGCTCCACCGCCGGCCGGATCACCGCCCGCGGCGGCGGCAGCACCAGCGGGAAGTCGGTCACCGCCAGCCCCGGCGCGGCAACGAGCGGATGGCCGGGCCGCACCACCGCCACCACCGGCTCGACCAGCAGTTGCTCGAAGACCAGCCCCCGCATCTCGTCCGGCGCCGCCAGCCGCCCGACCACGAGCTCGAGCGAGCCGTCGCGGAGCTGCGACAGCAGCACCCAGTTCGGCCCGGTCGTCACCCTGAGCGCCCCGCCCGGCACCGCCTCGGCGAAGGCGAGCACCGCCCGCGGCACGATCCGCGTCGCCACCGTCGGCAGCACGCCCACCACCAGCCGCCGCCGGTGGCGCTCGGGCGCACGCAGCGCCCGCACCCCGCGGTCGAGCTCGCTCAGGGACAACCCGGCGTGCTTCTGGAACAGGAGCCCCGCCTCGGTCAGCCGCAGCCGCCGCCCGACCCGATCGAACAGTGCTGTGCCGAGCCTTGCTTCCAGCTCGCGAAGGGTCTTCGATACCGCCGGCTGCGAGATCGCGAGGACCTCCGCCGCCTGGCCGACGCTCGACAGCCGGGCCACCTCGATGAAGCAACGGAGATGGCGATAGCCGATACCGATCACGATAACCTCCCGGTTATGTTTGGTGCACAAACTATCATTTTACATAACCTCCGCCAGCAGGAATAAAGGACACCAAAGGGAGGAGCGCCATGCAGGTCATCAAGGTCAACGGCATCAGGGTCCACCACGCCGTCACCGGCGACCCGGACGGCGCGCCCGTCGTCTTCGCCAACTCGCTCGGCACCGACTTCCGCATCTGGGACCGCGTGCTGCCGCTCCTGCCCGCGGGCCTGCGCATCCTCCGCTACGACATGCGCGGCCACGGCCTGACCGACGCGCCGGAGGGCGCCTACTTCATGGGCGACCTCGTCGCCGACGCCGCCGCACTGATGGAGGCGACCGGCTTCCGCGACGCCGCCTTCGTCGGCCTGTCGATCGGCGGCGTCGTCGCCCAGGGCCTCGCCGCCGAGCGCCCCGACCTCGTCCGCGCCGCCGTCCTCTCCAATACCGCCGCCAAGATCGGCACCGAGGCGTCGTGGAACGACCGCATCGCCACCGTCCGCTCCGGCGGCATCGCCGCCATCGCCGACAAGGTGATGGAGCTGTGGTTCACCCGGGCCTTCCACGCCGAGCGCCCCGACGAGCTCGCGGTCTGGCGCCACATGCTGACCCGCACGCCGCTCGACGGCTACCTCGGCGCCTGCGCCGCCATCGCCGCGACCGACCTCCGCGAGTCGACCGCGAACCTCCGCCAGCCCGTCCTCGCCCTCGTCGGCGACGCCGACGGCTCGACCCCGCCCGACCTCGTGCGCGAGACCGCCGAGAGCATCGTCGGCGCCCGCTTCGAGATCGTCCGCGGCGCCGGGCACATCCCCTGCATCGAGCAGCCGGAGGCGACCGCCGCGCTGATATCCGGCTTCCTGAAGGAAACGAACCATGTCTGACCGCCATGCCGAGGGCATGACCACCCGGCGCAGCGTCCTCGGCGACGCCCACGTCGACCGCGCCGAGGCCGCGAAGACCGCCTTCGACGCCCCGTTCCAGGCCCTCATCACCGAGGCCGCCTGGGGCCACGTCTGGTCGCGCCCCGACTGGACCAAGCGCGAGCGCTCGATGGTGACGATCGCGCTCCTCGCCGCCCTCGGCCAGGACGAGGAGGTGGCGATGCACGTCCGCGCCACCGCCAACACCGGCGCGACGCCCGAGGACATCCGCGAGGCCCTCCTCCACGTCGCCATCTACGCGGGCGTGCCCGCGGCCAACCACGCCTTCAAGATCGTCAAGAACACCTACAAGGAAATGGGGATGGAACCATGACCCAGTTTGAAAAGATCCGCGGCCAGAACCAGGGATCGAACCTCGGGCCGACCACCGCCGAGTTCTTCCAGCGCGACCGCACGCTGCACCCGCCGGCCTACACGCCGAACTACAAGACCAGCGTCGCCCGCTCGCCGCGCTACGCGCTGCTCAGCTTGCAGAACTCGCTCTCCGAGATCACCGGCCCGACCTTCGGCCATTCCGACCTCGGGCCGCTCGACAACGACCTGATCCTCAACTACGCCCAAGACGGCGAGCCGATCGGCGAGCGCATCGTCGTCCACGGCCGCGTCCTCGACGAGACCGGCCGCGGCGTGCCGAACACGCTGGTCGAGTTCTGGCAGGCCAACGCCGGCGGCCGCTACCGCCACAAGAAGGACACCTACCTCGCCCCGATCGACCCGAACTTCGGCGGCTGCGGCCGGGCGCTGACCGACGCCGACGGCTTCTACTACTTCCGCACCGTCAAGCCCGGGGCCTATCCGTGGCGCAACTGGGTGAACAACTGGCGCCCGGCCCACATCCACTTCTCGGTCTTCGGCTCGGGCTTCGCCCAGCGGCTCATCACCCAGATGTACTTCGAGGGCGACCCGCTGATCCCGCACTGCCCGATCCTGAAGTCGATCCCCGACGCCGAGGCGCTGAACCAGCTGATCGCGCCGCTGGACCTCAACGCCTCGATCCCGCTCGACAGCCTCGCCTACAAGTTCGACATCGTGCTGCGCGGCAGCCGGTCGACGCTCTTCGAGAACCGCCTGGAGGGGAATTGAGCCATGGCGCAGCCTCTGAACTATCTCCGCGAGACCGCGTCGCAGACCGCGGGCCCCTACGTCCACATCGGCCTCGCGCCCGGCGCCGCCGGCTTCCAGCTCTTCGAGAAGGAGCTCGGCACCGACATCGCCGGCCCGAACGCCAAGGGCGAGCGCATCACCGTCGAGGGCGTCGTCACCGACGGCACCGGCGCCCCGGTGAAGGACGTGCTCATCGAGGTCTGGCAGGCCAACGCCGCCGGCGTCTACGCCAGCCCGGTCGACCGCCGCGCCGACGACGTCGAGGAAGGCTTCCGCGGCTGGGGCCGGATCATCTCCGACTTCTCGACCGGCGTCTGGACCTTCGACACGGTGAAGCCCGGTTCCGTCCCCGGCCGCAGCGGCCGGCCGATGGCGCCGCACCTCAACCTCTGGATCGTCGCCCGCGGCATCAACATCGGCCTCTCGACCCGCATGTACTTCGACGACGAGGCCGAGGCCAACGCCAAGGACCCGGTCATCAACCTCGTCGAGCAGGCCGACCGCCGCGCCACGCTGATCGCCACCCGCGAGGACCGCGACGGCAAGGCGGTCTATCGCTTCGACATCCGCCTCCAGGGCGAAAACGAGACGGTGTTCTTCGATGTCTGAGACCAAGCCCTGCATCATCTGCTGCGCCATCACCGGCAGCCTGCCGCGGAAGGCCAACAACCCCGCCGTGCCGATCACCGTCGCCGAGCAGGTCGAGTCGACCCAGGCGGCGATGGAGGCCGGCGCCTCGATCGTCCACGCCCACGTCCGCAACGACGACGAGACCCCGACCTCGGACCCCGAGCGCTTCGGGCTCCTGCTCGAGGGCCTGCGCAAGCACTGCCCCGGCCTCATCGTCCAGTTCTCGACCGGCGGCCGCTCGGGCGCCGGCCGCGACCGCGGCGCCATGCTGTCGCTCAGGCCCGACATGGCCTCGCTCTCGGTCGGCTCCAACAACTTCCCGACCCGGGTCTACGAGAACAGCCCCGATCTGGTGGACTGGCTCGCCTCGGAGATGCTCGCCTACGACGTCAAGCCCGAGATCGAAGCCTTCGATCTCAGCCATATCTTCCAGGCGACCGCGATGCAGAAGGACGGCCGCCTCGCCGCGCCGGTCTACGTCCAGTTCGTCATGGGCGTGAAGAACGCCATGCCCGTCGACCGCCCGGTCTTCGACTTCTACGTCGAGACCCTCAAGCGCCTCTCGCCCCAGTCCGAATGGTGCGGCGCCGGCATCGGCCCGAACCAGATCGTCCTGAACGAGTGGTGCATCGCCTCCGGCGGCCACGCCCGCACCGGGCTCGAGGACAACCTCCGCCTCGATCGCGACACGCTGGCGCCCTCGAACGCCGCCCTCGTCGCGCGGACGGTCGCGCTCTGCGAGAAGTACGAGCGCCCGGTGGCGACCCCCGCCCAGGCCCGCGCCCTCCTCGGCCTCGCGGCCTGACGGCGATGGCCGTCAGCCCCTTCGACTCCGCCGTCCTCGGCCCGCTCTTCGGCGACGCCGAGGCGGCGGCGCACTTCACCGACGCCGCCGAGGTCGCGGCGATGGTCGCCGTCGAGCGCGCCCTCGCCCGCGCCGAGGGCGCCACCGGCGTCATCCCCGCCGACGCCGCCGCCGCCATCGACGCCGGCCTCGCCGGCTTCGCCCCCGACCCCGCCGCCCTCGCCGCCGGCACCCTTTCCGCCGGCGTCCCGGTCCCGGCCCTCGTCGCCGCCCTGCGCCAGCCCCTCGCCCCCGAGGCGGCGCAGTGGCTGCACTGGGGCGCGACCAGCCAGGACATCGTCGACACCGCCCTCGCGCTGCGTCTCCGACCCGTCCTCGCCCTCCTCGACGCCCGCCTCGCCGCCCTCGCCGACACGCTGGCAGGGGCCGCCCGCCGCTGGCGCGACCTGCCGCTCGCCGGCCGCACCCGCAGCCAGGTCGCCGCGCCGATCACCTTCGGCCTCCGCGTCGCCCGCTGGCGCCAGCCGCTCCCGACGCTGCGCGGCGACCTCGCCCGCCTCGCCCCGCGCCTCGCCCGCGTCCAGCTCGGCGGCGCCGTCGGTTCGAATTCCGCCATCGCCCCCCACGGCCCCGCCGTCACCGCCGCCCTCGCCCGCGAGCTCGGCCTCGCCGACGCCCCGGCCTGGCACACCGACCGCAGCGCCCCCGGCGCCTTCGCCGGCTGGTGCGCCGCCCTGACCGGCGCCCTCGGCAAGATGGCCGGCGACCTCGTCCTCATGGGCCGCAGCGAGAGCGGCGAGGCCCGCGCCGGCGCCGGCGGCGGCTCCTCGACCATGCCGCAGAAGTCGAACCCCGTCGCCGCCGAGACCATCCTCGCGCTGGCCCGCCTCACCGCCTGCCTGACGACCCCCATCCACCTCGCCGCCCTCCACGCCGAGGAGCGCGACGGCGGCGCCTGGGCGCTCGAATGGCTGGTGCTCCCCCAGATCGTCGTCGCCACCGCCGCGGCGCTTCGCCACGCGCAAGGCCTCGCCGACACCCTCGCTCCCGATCCCGAGCGGATGCGCGCGATCCTCGACGCCGGCGGCGGCGTCGCCCTCGCCGAGGCGGCGAGCTTCCGTCTCGCCGCCCACATGCCGCGCGCCGAGGCGCAGGCCCTCGTCAAGCGGGCGGTCGCCGCCCTTCCCGACACCGGCGAGACCCTCGCCGCGGCGCTGACCCGCCTCGGCCCGGTGCCGGTCACCCTCGACCCCGCCGACGCCCTCGGCGGGACCGGCGAGACGATCGACGCCCTCCTCCGCGACGCCTGA
>CAZEGY010000200.1:0-6547 GCA_964511815.1 uncultured Rhodovulum sp. | reverse complement strand
CTCGCCAAGCCCTGGGACCGCAAGGGCTACAAGCTCCCCGGCGGCGCCCCCTACAGCCCGGCGGGCTTCATGACCTTCGTCGGCGCCGCCGCGATGGTCCACGGCAAGACGCAGGGCGCCTACCCCGCGGCGCAGGCGATGCTCTCGGCGATCTACGAGGGCGCCCTCGTCGACTTCGACACCGCGCTCCGCATCGAGGCGCGCTGGTTCACGGCGACGCTGATGAACCCGTCGTCGTCGGCGATGATCCGCACCCTCTTCCTCGACAAGCAGGCGCTGGAGAAGGGCGCCGTCCGCCCCGCCCTCCCCGACGAGAGCGTGAAGAAGCTCGGCATCCTCGGCGCCGGGATGATGGGCGCCGGCATCGCCACCGTCGCCGCCCAGGCCGGCATCGACGTCGTCCTCCTCGACCGCGACCAGGCGGCCGCCGACCGCGGAAAGGCCCACGCGCAGGGCTATTTCGACGACGGCGTCAAGCGGCGCAAGACCACGCCCGAGAAGCGCGACGCCGCCCTCGCCCGCATCGCCGCGACCCCCGACTACGCCGCGCTGTCCGGCTGCGACCTGGTGATCGAGGCGGTCTTCGAGGACCCCGCCGTCAAGGCCGAGGCGACCCGCAACGCCGAGGCCCACCTCGACCGGCAAGCGATCTTCGCCACCAACACCTCGACGCTGCCCGTCGCCGGCCTCGCCGGGGCGAGCCGCGACCCGTCGGCGTTCCTCGGCATCCACTTCTTCTCGCCGGTCGAGAAGATGGCCCTCGTCGAGATCATCCGCGGCCCCGAGACCGGCGACCGCGCCGTCGCCAAGGCCCTCGACTTCGTCCGCCAGATCCGCAAGACCCCGATCGTCGTCAACGACGCCCGCTTCTTCTACGCCAACCGCTGCATCCTGCCCTACATCAACGAGGGCGTGCGCATGGTCGCCGAGGGCGTCGAGCCCGCGCTGATCGAGAACGCCGCCAAGCAGCTCGGCTTCCCCCTCGGCCCGCTCCAGCTCACCGACGAGGTCTCGATCGACCTCGGCGCCCGGATCGCCCGGGCGACGAGGGCCGCGCTCGGCGACGCCTACCCCGAGAGCCCCGCCGACGGCGTCGTCTTCGCCCTCGCCGACGCCGGCCGCCTCGGCCGCAAGGCGAAGGCCGGCTTCTACGCCTATGACGACAAGGGCAAACGCGCCGGGCTCTGGGAGGGTCTCGCCGAACGCTGGCCGCCGCGCGCCGACCAGCCGGCGCTGCGCGAGGTCCAGGACCGCCTCGCGATGGTCCAGACCCTCGAGGCGGTCCGCGCCCTCGAGGACGGCGTCCTCACCGACATCCGCGAGGGCGACGTCGGCGCCATCCTCGGCTGGGGCTTCATGCCGTGGTCGGGCGGCCCGTTCTCGTGGCTCGACATCCTCGGCACGCCCGCGGCGGTCGAGACCGCCGACGCCCTCGCCGCCGCCCACGGCGACCGCTTCGCGCCCCCGCAGCTCCTCCGCGACATGGCCGCCGGCGGCGAGAGCTTCCACGGCCGCTTCCGGGCCCCGGCGGAGGCGGCGTGACGCCCGCCGTTCCCCCGGCGTGACCCCGGCGTGACAACGTCCCCGGGCCGCGCTAGAAGGCCCGGGCGGGGCGGACGGGAGCGCCGGACGGCCGGATGACGGCACTGGACAGATACGTTCGGCTCGAGGCGGCGGGCATCTGGCGCGAGGACCGCGACGCGGTCCCGCGCGAGGTCGTCGTCTCCTTCGGCAACGCCACCCTCGTCCTCAAGGACCTCGCCGACGCGCCGCTCGGGCACTGGGCGCTCGCCGGCGTCACCGTCCTCCGCCGCGACGGCGACGCCACCGTCTACGCGATCACCGCCGACGGCGCCGAGACCCTCGAGATCCGCGACCCGGAGATGACCGCCGCCATCGCCGCGGTCAGCCGGCGCCCGGCCCGCCGGCGCCGCCGCCGGCGGCTGCCGCTGACGACGCTCTTCGTCCTCGCCGCCCTCGCCGGCGTCGCCTGGGCGGCGCCGCGCGTCCTCCACCCGGACCCCGCGCTCCTCGTCCCGCCCGAGCGCGCGGCCGAGCTCGGCGACCGCATCGCCGCCCTCCTCGCCGCCCGCCACGGCGCGCCCTGCGCCGGGGCCGCCGGCATCGCCGCCCTCGACCGCCTCGCCGTCCGCCTCGCGCCCGACGCGCCGCCGCGGCTGCGCCTCGCCGAACTCGGCGGCATCCCCGCCGCCGCCCTCCCGGGCGGCACCGTGCTTCTCGACCGCACCCTCGCGGCCGGCGCGCCCGAGGCGCTCGCCGGCTGGGCCGCCCTCGGGCTCGGCCGCGACCCGGCCGCGACGCTCCTCCGCGCCGCGGGGCCGCTCGCCGAGCTGCGCTATCTCGTCACCGGCAGCTTCCCCGACGCCGCCCTCGCCCGCGCCGCCGACGCCGTCCTCGCGCCGCCCGCCGCCGCCGAGGCCGTGCCCGCCCTCGCCCGCCTCGCCGCGTCGGGCCTCGACCCCGCACCCTTCGCCGCCGCCCTCGCCGCGGCCGGCCTCCCCGCCGCGCCGGTCCCGCCCGCGGGCGGCGCGGCGATCCCCGCCCGCGACCGCGCCGCGCTTCGCGACGCCTGCCGCGCCGGATGATCGCAAAGCGATGAGCCGAAAGTCCGTGGCCATGCCCCTCCCCCCGTCCTAAGTCCCGAACGATGGCGCCGCCCCTCCTCCACCGCCTGCGGACCCAGCCGCTCGTCCTCCAGTTCCTCGTCGCCGGGGCGGGGGTGATGCTCGCGGCGATGCTCGTCATCGGCACGTGGATCACCGCGCGCATCCAGCAGTCGGTCGTCGACAACACCGCCAGCGCCGCGGCGCTCTACCTCGGCAGCTTCGTCGCCCCGATCAGCCAGGAGCTCGCCCAGAACGAGACCCTCTCCGAGCCCGCGACCCGCGCGCTCCGCGAGAGCTTCGAGGCGAGCGGCCTCGGCGAGCGCATCGTCTCCTTCCGCATCTGGAAGCCGGGGAGCCGGGTGATCTACGCCACCGACCCGACGATCATCGGCGAACGCTTCGAGCCGACCGCGGAGCTCAAGGCCGGCTGGTCGGGCCGGGTCAGCGGCAGCTTCGCCGACCTCGCCACCCGCCGGAGCCTGCCCGGCGTCGACCCCGAGGTGCCGCTGCTCCACGTCCACGCGCCGCTTCGCGAGGTGTGGTCGGGGCGGATCATCGCCGTCGCCGAGTTCTACGAAGTGGCGACCGAGCTCCGCCGCGACCTCGCCAACGCCCGCCTGATGAGCTGGCTCCTCGTCGCCGGGGTGTTCTTCCTCTCCGGCCTCCTCCTCCTCGGCATCGTCCGCGCCGGCGGCAGCACCATCGCCCGCCAGGAGGCGATGCTCCACGCGCAGATCGCCGAGAGCCGCCGCATCGCCGCCCAGAACGGCGACCTCCGCCGCCGCGCCATCGGCGCCTCGGCCCGCGCCACCGCCCAGGCCGAGCGCAGCCTCCGCCGGGTCAGCGCCGACCTCCACGACGGCCCGGCCCAGTACGTCGCCCTCGCCGCCATGCGCCTCGACAGCATGGTGCCGGCGACGCCCGCCGGCCAGGCCGAGGCGACGACGATCCGCGGCGCCCTCCAGAGCGCCCTCGCCGAGATCCGCACGATCTCCCGCGGCCTGTCGCTCCCCGACCTCGAGCGTCTCAGCCTCGACGACATCGTCGCCCGCGCCGTCGACAGCCACCGCCGGCGCACCGACAGCCGCATCGCGCTCCGCTACGACGGCCCCGCCGACCCGGCCCTCGACGCCTCGGCGCGGATCTGCCTCTACCGCTTCCTCCAGGAGACCCTGTCGAACGCCGCCCGCCACGCGCCGGGGGTGCCGGTCTCGGTCGACGTCGAGGCCGGGGGCGAGGCGGTGACCGCCCGGGTCCACGACGACGGCCCCGGCTTCGACCCCGACGCCATCGCCATCCGCGCCGACGGCGGCGAGGGCCTCGCCGGGCTCCGCGACCGCGCCGAGAGCATCGGCGGCGAACTCGACATCCGCGCCCGGCCGAACAAGGGCACCACCCTCGTCCTCCGCCTGCCCCTCGGAAAGGGAGACAGCGAATGAAAATCCGCGTGGTCCTCGCCGACGACCATCCGATCTTCCGCGACGGTCTCGTGCGCTCGCTCGAGGAGAGCGGCCGCTTCGCCGTCGTCGGCACCGGCGGCAGCGCCGACGAGGCGGTGGCGCTCGTCGCCGAGCACCGCCCCGACCTCGCGCTCCTCGACATCTCGATGCCGGGCAGCGGCATCGAGGCGGCGCGGCGCATCGCCGCCGGCCTCAACCCGCCGCGGATCGCGATGGTGACGGTCTCCGAGCACGACCAGGACGTCGCCGCCGCCTTCCGCGCCGGGGCGATCGGCTACGTCCTCAAGGGCATCTCCGCCGCCGAGATCGCCGAGATCCTCGCCGGGGTCGCCGCCGGCGAGGCCCACGTCTCCCCCGCCCTCGCCGCCCGCCTCCTCGACGAGATCGAGCGCCCGGCGCCCGGCCGCCCCAAGCGGCCGATCGACGAGCTCAGCAAGCGCGAATCCGACATCCTCCGCCGCGTCGCCCGCGGCCTCTCCAACCGCGAGGTCGCCGACGAGCTCGGCCTCCAGGAGAAGACGGTCAAGCACTACATGACCTCGATCCTCGAGAAGCTCCAGGTCCGCAACCGCGTCGAGGCCGCCCTCATCGCCCGCGACGCCTGGGGCGACCGCTGACGCCGACCACGAAGCACCCCCGTCAAGGTTAACTGGTTAACGCCGCGAGACCCCCCGATACAGCATGGCACTGGCGCGCCGCGCCGCGAAGCCCGCGGGTTCGGGTATGGCTAATCCCCGGGGCCGGCCACGGTCCGAGAGCCCGGCTCCCCGCCGCGACCGCCCGGGATCGGCCCGGCCCCCCGCGCCTCACTCCCCCGGCGGCACCGTCTCCTCGGGGACGGCGTAGCGCTGGAAGAGCGGCACCTGCGCCATGATGAAGACGAAGTTCGCCGCCGGCAGCACGAAGGTCCGGAAGTTGACCCAGGTGTCGGTGCCCCAGCCCCGCCAGACGATCTCGTTGACCACCGCGAGGACGAGATAGAAGACCACGAACCGCCGGGTGAACTTCATCCACCCCTCGCGCTGCATCGGAATGAGCTCGTCCATGAGGTAGCGCAGGTAGCTCTGCCCGCGCAGCAGGCCGAAGCCGAGGATGCCGGCGAAGAGCACGTAGAGGATCGTCGGCTTCATCTTGACGAAGGTGTCGTCCTTCAGGATCAGCGTCAGCCCGCCGAAGACGGTGACGACGACGGCGGTGATCGCCGCCATCCGCGGCAGCTTCCCCGAGAGCAGGTAGCTCGCCGCGAGCGCCGCGAGGATCGTCGGCACGAACACCTTGGTCGCGAACAGCATCTGCCCGAGCTGGCGCTCGGAGTCGCCGAGCCCCTCGGGCAGCGGCGCCATGCGGTAGGCGAGGAAGAAGACGGCGATCGGCCCGACCTCGAGGACGAGCTTCAGGATCGGATTGATGTGACGTGCGGCCATGATGGCGCCGGGCATAGCCGCTCGCTCGGGCGAATGCCACTACAACCCGCGCGGGTCCGATCAGGATCGCGAGACCCGCGCGCCCGGGTTTCCGGAGCGGTTCATGGCCCGTCCGGAAAGGAATTCCCTTCGCGAATCGATGGATATCTGATATGTTTCGCACGCATTTCAACGTGTTAAGTCTTAAATTCAAAGCCTTCTCTACGACACGTCCACCTCAGACGCACGAGAGTTGAAAGAGCGGCTGCGCGCCGCAACGTATTGCCCATTTGTCAGGACAGATATTATGAAACTCCTCGCAGTTCTCATACCGCTCGGCACGCTGCTTCTTGGCGCCAGTCCGGCCTTGGCCTGGTATGACATATGCAACAAGACCGGGAACCGTGTCAGGGTCGCCGTCGGCTACATCGGTTCGGAAGGCTACGTGTCCGAGGGCTGGTGGACGATCCACCCCCGCGACTGCAAGACCGTGGTCGGCGACGGCGAGGCCGACGATCCCCATCACTACTGGTTCTACGCCCGGGATCTCGACGACGGCGGCGCATGGGAGGGCAACACCGATTTCTGCACGTCGCCCCAACGCTTCACGATCGTGGGCAAGAATTGCTCCGCCCGCGGCTACGACTGGAAGGGGTTCAAGCATGTCGAGAGCAGCAGCGGCAATCACACCACGAATCTGACGTCCCGGAGTTCGGGGCAACGGATCGACTGAATCCGCACCGAAGCGCCATCCGAGACCGCGCGCCTCACGACCGCCCGCGGGCGCTGGGAGGCGCGCGCTGGGCGCGGCCGCCCGCGCCGGGTCGTGCGTTCAGCCGAATTCCACCACCGCCGCCCGCCGCGATCGGGATCGCGAGACCGGCGCGGAGCGGCGCGCCTTCGATCGCGGCGAGCCTCCACCGGCTCAGAGTCCGGTCAGCGCCCGCGCGAACTCCTCGGGATCGAACGGGGCGAGGTCGTCGATCTGCTCGCCGACCCCGATCGCGTGGATCGGCAGCCCGAAGCGGTCGGCGAGGGCGACGAGGACGCCGCCCTT
>CAZEGY010000199.1:0-6560 GCA_964511815.1 uncultured Rhodovulum sp. | reverse complement strand
ACCTTGACGGAGGGTTAACGGCGCGACGCTAATCCTTTTATTTCAATAAGTTAGGTAGCTGCGCACGCGTGCGCAGCCGCGTGCGCCCGGCCCCGGTCCACGGTTTCTCAGAGGTAGTCCTGGCGGCTGAGGCCGTACTTGGCCATCTTCTCGTTCAGCGTCCGGCGGGGGAGGGCGAGCTCGGCCATCACCGCGCTGACCGAGCCCTCGTTGCGGCGGAGCGCGTGGTCGATCAGCATCTTCTCGAAGGCGTCGACGTGCTCCTTGAGCGGCTTCTCGGCGTCGATCGGCATCGCCGGCGCCTGGAAGCCGTCGTCGATGAGCAGTGCGGAGATGTTGTGGTCGCCGCGGCGGGCCTGGAGGACGGCGCGCTCGGCGAGGTTGATGAGCTGGCGGATGTTGCCGGGCCACGGCGCCTGCACGAGGTTGGCCGCGTCGACGGCGTTGAGCGTCGGCGCCTCGCAGCCGTATTCCTCGGCGAACTGCACGGTCAGGTGCGAGAACAGCGTCAGGATGTCCTCGCCGCGGGTACGCAGCGCCGGCGCCTCGAGGATCAGCCCGGCGAGGCGGTAGTAGAGGTCGTCGCGCAGCACCTCGGAGGGCGGCGTGCCGGCGGCGAAGCGGCTCGACACCGCGATGATGCGGAAGTTGTGGGTGTGGCCCTCGCCGTCGCCGGCGTTGATCACGTCGAGGAGCCGGGCCTGGACCGCCGGCGAGATCGCCTCGACGTCCTCGAGGCAGAGGGTGCCGCCCTCGGCCTGGTCGATCAGCGGCTTCTCCGGCCAGTCCGCGCCGCCGAAGAGCATGAGCTCGAGCTGTTCGGGCGGCACCGAGGCGCAGTTGACGGTGACGAGGGGCCGCGCCGCCCGCGGGCCGCCGGCGTGCAGGGCCCTGGCGATCAGGCTCTTGCCGGTGCCGGTCTCGCCGATGATGAGCACGTGGCCGTCGGCCTGGGCGACGTCGAGGATCTGTTCGCGCAGCCGCTCGATCGCCGGGCTCGTGCCCATCAGGCGGCGGAGCAGGACGTTGCCGTCGGCGAGCTCGCGGCGCAGCGCCCGGGTCTCGATCGTGCGGGCGCGGATGTCGGCGGCGCGGCGGGCGAGGTCGGCGAGGCGCTCGGGGTCGAAGGGCTTCTCGAGGAAGTCGAAGGCGCCGATGCGCATCGCCTCGACCGCCATCGGCACGTCGCCGTGGCCGGTCATCAGGATGACCGGGAGGCCCGGGTCGATCGACTGGAGGCGGCGCAGCAGCGCCATCCCGTCGATGCCCGGCATGCGGATGTCGCTGATGACGACGCCGTCGAAGTCGGGCGCGAGCACCTTGAGGGCGCTCTCGGCCGAGTCGAAGGCGACGGTGTCGAAGCCCGAGAGCTGGAGCCACTGGGCGACGCTCTCGCGCATGTCGGTCTCGTCGTCGACGATCGCGGCCCGGAGTTTGGCGGTGCTGGTGGTTGTCATTACTCTGCTGCCTGTGTCTGTCCCCCGGCGCGCGGCAGCAGGAGCTCGAAGACCGCCCCCCCGTCGGGGGCGTTGCGGGCGACGAGGCGCCCGCCGAGCTCGGCGGCGAAGCCGGCGGAAATGGCGAGGCCGAGCCCGAGGCCCTCGCCGGGTTTCTTCGTGGTGTAGAAGGGCTCGAAGAGCTTGTCGGGTTCCTTCAGGCCGGGTCCGTTGTCGGCGACCTGGAGGAGGATGGTCTCTCCCTCGACGAGGAGGATGCGGATCTCGCGATCCTCGCGGCTCCGCACCGCGTCGAGGGCATTGCGCAGGAGGTTTACGATGATCTGTTCGAGCCGCAACGGGTCGGCGTTCACGATCGCGGGTTCGGAGGGCAGGGTCGTCAGGATGCGGGTGGCCATGCGGCCGAGCTGCGGCGCCATCATCGAGAGGGCGGCGCGGACGCTGTCGCGGAGGTCGACGGGCTCGACGTCGACGTCGCCCTTGCGGGCGTAGGACTTGAGCTGGCGGGTGATGCCGCCCATGCGCTCGATGAGGTCGTCGATGCGCTGGAAGGAGGTGAGCGCCTCCTCGGGCCGGCGGCGGTTCAAGAGGAGCCGGGCGCCGGCGAGGTAGGTCTTCATCGCCGCGAGCGGCTGGTTGAGCTCGTGGCTGACCGCGGCCGACATCTGGCCGAGGGCGGCGAGCTTCGAGGCCTGCTCGAGGCTCTGCTCGGCCTCCTTGAGGTTGCGCTCGACCCGCTGGCGGGCGGCGATCTCCGAGGAGAGGCGGCGGTTGAGGACGCGGAGCTCCTCGGACTCGCGCTGGATGCGGCGGTTCTCGGTGCGGGTGCGGCGCGACAGGACGTAGAAGGCCGCGGCGAGGAACAGCGCGAGCACCATGATGATCAGCGAGAGCACGGCGTTGACCTGCGCCCGCACCCCGTCGAGGGTGGCGAAGTAGGTGAGGCGCCAGTTGCGCCAGCCGACCGGAACCTCGGTGACGAGGTGGGGCGTTCCGGCGATGTAGACGTAGGCCGGGGCGCCGAAGCTCTTGCGCGCGTCCTGGAGGGCGCGGCGCACCGGCGAGCGGTTCTCGCCCGGGGCGAGGAGGTTGGTCAGCGTCTGGTGGCGCCAGGTCGGCTCGGAGGCGAGCAGGACCTGGTCCTCGCTGTCGGTGACGACGATCTTGGCGCCCTGCCGCCGCCAGCCTTCCTCGTTGAGGCCGAGATTGACGGTGACGACGACGACGCCGAGGAAGCGGTCGTCCTGCACGATGCGGCGGGCATGGTGGAAGCTGTAGCCGCCGTCGTCGTTCTCGGTGATCGAGAAGACGGTGCCCGGGTCGTTCTTGGCGAGGGCGAAGTAGGCCTTGTCGCCCTCGTACTGCTCGCGCGGGCGCGAGTCGGAGGCGGCGACGATGCGGCCCTCGGTGTCGAGGAGGAAGATCGAGCCGGCGCCGATCTCGTCCTTGAACGCGGCGATGCGCTCCTCGGCGCCCTCGTACTCGTGGGCCTTGAGGGCGAGGATGAGGATCGGGTCGCGGGCGAGCAGGAGCGGCACCACCGAGTGGCGCTGGATCGCGCTCTGGATCGAGCCGGCGTAGAGGGTGGCGCGGACCGTCGAGTCGGCGTTCTGGTCCTCGGCGAAGGAGCGGGTCAGGTAGGCGTGGCTTGCCCAGATGACGAGGGCGGTCACGATCATCGACGCCGCGAGCCCGACGCGCGTCCAGAGGCGGCCCGGAGGCGCGATCGGACGCGGCGGTGCTCCTGCCTGGCTCATGGACGCGAGAATAGGCCCGCCGGCGGCGCCGCTCAAGCGTCCTGCAAGGCGCCCTGGCCGAGCGCGGCGGCGAGGCCGGCGAAGAGCCGGGCGCCGTCGGTGCCGCCCAGCACCGGGTCGACGGCGCGCTCGGGGTGGGGCATCAGGCCGAGCACGCGGCGGTTCGCCGAGAGGATGCCGGCGATGTCGGCGGTGGAGCCGTTCGGGTTGGCGGCGTAGCGGAACGCGACGCGGTCCTCGCCCTCGAGGCGGGCGAGGGTCGCGGCGTCGGCGCGGTAGTTGCCGTCGTGGTGGGCGACAGGGAAGGTGACGGTCTCGCCCCTGCCGTAGGCGGCGGTGAAGGCGCTGTCGGCGGTGGCGACGATCATCGGCGCCGGGGCGCAGACGAACTTGATCCCGGCGTTGCGCATCAGCGCGCCGGGGAGGAGGCCGGCCTCGATCAGCACCTGGAAGCCGTTGCACACCCCGACGACGTGGCCGCCGGCCTCGGCGAAGGCGACGACCCCGCGCATCACCGGCGAGCGCGCGGCGATGGCGCCGCAGCGCAGGTAGTCGCCGAAGGAGAAGCCGCCGGGGACGCCGACGAGGTCGAGCCCCGGCGGCAGGGCGGTGTCCTTGTGCCAGACCATCGTCACCTCGGCGCCGGCGCGGCGGAGCGCGACGGCGAGGTCGCGGTCGCAGTTGGAGCCGGGGAAGACGATGACGGCGGCCTTCATGGGCGGACCCCTCAGTGCAGGAAGTCGGTGATGACGGCGACGCCCGGCGGCGTCGGGCCGTTGAAGGCGCGAAGCTCGGCCGAGGCGCCGGAGAGCGGGATCTCGCGGGCGACGAGGGGCGAGAAGTCGACGGCGCCCTGCTCGATCAGCGCGAGGAGCGAGGGGTAGCGCCACGACGGCATGCCGCGGGTGCCGAAGAGCGCGAGGTTCTTCATGTAGACCGCGTTCATGTTGATCTCCATGAAGGCGGTATGTCCGACCGGCATCCCGACCTGGACGTGACGGCCGAGCGGGCGCAGGCACTCGATCGAGGCGTTGGTGGTCTGGGCGATGCCGAGGGCCTCGACCGAGACGTGCGCGCCCCCTCCGGTCACGTCGCGGATCGCGCCCGCGGTGGCGCTGGTCCCGTTTCCGACCCCGTTTCCGACCCGGGCGTCGATCGCGGCGTCGGCGCCGAGGGCGAGGGCCTGGTCGAGCTTCTCCGGGACGATGTCGACGACGACGACCCGGGCGCCGAGGGCCTTGGCGATGAGCAGCGTCGAGAGGCCGACGCCGCCGGTGCCGTGGATCGCCAGCCACTCGCCGGCCTTGAGGTCGGCGCGGCCGGTCAGCGCGTGCCAGGCGGTCGTCGCCCGGCAGCCGAGGGCGGCGGCGACGGTCGGGGCCATCGCCTCGGGCAGGCGGGCGAGGTTGTGGGAGAACGGCACCGAGACGAACTCGGCGAAGGCGCCGGGCTCGACGAAGCCCGGCAGGCGCTGGTCGGGGCAGGTGTTCTGGTTGCCCGACTGGCAGGCCGGGCAGCGCCCGCAGGCGAGGATGAACGGCGCGACGACGCGGTCGCCGACCTTCCACGGCGCGAGCGGGCCGGCCTCGACCACCTCGCCGCAATACTCGTGGCCGGGGATCTGGCCGGGCTTCACCCGCGGGTGCTCGCCGGTCCAGCCGTGCCAGTCGGAGCGGCAGACGCCGCAGGCGAGGGTCCTCAGCACGATGCCGTCGGCCTCGCACGCCGGGACGGGGACGGTCTCGAGGGCGAGCTCGGCGTTGTACTCTCTCAGGACCGCTGCGCGCATCGCTCTACCTCTCGGGGGCGCGGGCTCTCGGGGGGCGCGGGCGCTCAGGCGAGCTCGACCGCGTAGTCTTCGATCACGGTGTTGGCGAGGAGCTTCTCGCACATCTCCGCGAGCCGGGCGCGGGCGGCGGCCGCGTCGGTCTCGGCGAGCTCGAGCTCGATCACCTTGCCCATGCGGACGTCCCCGACGCCCTCGAAGCCGAGGCTGCCGAGGGCGTGGCGCACCGCCTCGCCCTGGGGGTCGAGGACGCCGCGCTTCAAGGTCACGTGAACGCGGGCCTTCATCAGTTCACCAGCTTCGGGCCGGTGTGGGCGCGGCCGTTGGTCTTCGGCATCACCCCGAGGCGCTTGGCCACCTCGGTGTAGGCGTCGGAGAGGTCGCCGAGGTCCTGGCGGAACACGTCCTTGTCGAGCTTGCGCCCGGTCTCGATGTCCCACAGGCGGCACGAGTCGGGCGAGATCTCGTCGGCGACGATCAGGCGCTGGAAGTCGCCGTCGTAGACCCGGCCGATCTCGATCTTGAAGTCGACGAGGCGGATGCCGACCCCGAGGAACATCCCCGAGAGGAAGTCGTTCACCCGGAGGGCGAGGGCGATCATGTCGTCGATGTCCTGCTGGCTCGCCCAGTTGAAGGCGATGACGTGCTCCTCCGAGACCAGCGGGTCGCCGAGGGCGTCGTCCTTGTAGTAGAACTCGATGATCGGGCGCGGCAACTGCTGCCCCTCGGGGATCCCGAGGCGCTTCGACAGCGACCCCGCGGCGTAGTTGCGGACGACGACCTCGAGCGGGATCATCTCGACCATGCGGATCAGCTGCTCGCGCATGTTGAGGCGGCGGATGAAGTGGGTCGGCACGCCGACGGCGTTGAGACCGGACATGAAGTGCTCGGACAGGCGGTTGTTGAGGACGCCCTTGCCCTCGATCGTCGCCTTCTTCTGGGCGTTGAACGCCGTGGCATCGTCCTTGAAGTACTGGATCAGCGTGTCCGGCTCCGGTCCCTCGTAGAGAATCTTGGCCTTCCCCTCGTAAACCAGCCTGCGTCGGGCCATGCCTGTCTCCGAAAAAGCGCAAGGGAGGAGCGAGCGGAATGCCCGTCCTTCCCGGTTAACGCGGTACCTATACCCCGGGCAGGAAAGGAGCAAGCGTCTCGCATCTGCCGCTTGTTCGACCGCCCTCCATTGTCTATCTCAAGGTGCGAGCCGCCACACGCAGAGAGGTTTCGCGCGATGACGACGTTCAACGATCGGGAAAAGGGCTTCGAGAGCAAGTTCGCGCACGACGCGGAGATGCAGTTCAAGGCCGTCGCCCGGCGCAACCGCCTGCTCGGGATGTGGGCGGCCTCCCTCCTCGGCAAGACCGGCGAGGAGGCCGACGCCTACGCGATGGAGGTCGTCAAGGCCGACTTCGCCGCGCCGGGCGAGGAGGATCTGTTCCACAAGGTGTCGCGGGATCTCGACCACCGCGCCGACGAGAGCACCATCCGGGCAAAGATGGCCGAGCTCCTCGCGGTGGCGAAGGGCCAGATCCTCACCGAGACCAGGAGCTGAGCCGAGGCCGC
>CAZEGY010000198.1:0-6623 GCA_964511815.1 uncultured Rhodovulum sp. | reverse complement strand
CCACGAGTGTCCCGAATAGGACTGAGGCAGCCGCCGATGCTCGCCAGAGGCCCGGAGCGCGATTTTGGTCTGGACCGAATCAGTGGGATGGATCTATGACACCGGTGTCATGACATCGGTGTCATAGGGGAGAGCGACGTTGCCGACGATCTACGACGTCGCCCGGACCGCCGGCGTTTCGCCGAAGACGGTGTCGCGCGTGATCAACGGCGACGCGCCGGTCAATGCCCGCACCCGCGAGGCGATCGAGGCGGCGATGGGGCAGCTCGGCTACGTGCCGTCGAGCGCGGCGCGGGCGATGCGCTCGCAGCGGACCGGGCTCGTCGGCATCGTCGCCGGAGCGATCAGCGGCCGTCCCGCCGAGGGCGGGGCGGCGGGCCTGCCCGACGTCCAGATCGTCCAGGGCATCCAGCGCGGGCTGGCCGCCGAAGGGCTGACGCTGCTGATCTCCGACACCGGCGGCGACCTCGCCACGGCACCGCGGCTGTTCCGCACGCTCCGGGAGCACCGGGTCGAAGGCGTGTTCTACGTCGCCCCGCACCACATGCGCATCGACCTGCCGGGCGTCGCCGGATCGGAGGCGGTCGTGCTCGTCAACGCCTTCGACGGCGCCGGCACCCCCTGCGTGCTGCCCGACGACGCGCACGGCGAGGAGACGCTGACCGCGGCGCTGGTCGCCGGGGGACACCGCCGGATCGGCTTCCTGACGCTGCCGGCCGGCCTCGTCGCCCATGACCTTCGCCTCGCGGGGTACCGCCGGGCGCTGGAGGCGGCGGGCATCGCCTACGACCCCGCACTCGTCGTCGACGTCGACCGCGACGGCGGGCCGGAGGAGCAGGTGGCGGTCGGCGCGGCGATCGACGCGATGATGGCGACCGGCGCCCCCCCGACGGTGCTCCTCTGCGGCAACGACCGGCTCGCGGTCGCGGTCTACGGGATCCTCCGGGCGCGCGGGCTCGCGGTGCCGGAGCGCATGTCGGTCGCGGGATACGACGACTACCGGGTGATCTCGGAGACCCTGCATCCGCCGCTCACCACCATGGAGCTCCCCTATCTCCGGATGGGCGAGGAGGCGGCCCGGCTGATGATCGGCGCCCTGCGCGGCGGCGTGCCGCTCGAACGGGGCACACGGGTCGAGGTTCGGGGGGCGCTGCGCTGGCGTGCCTCCGTCGTGCCGGGTCCGGCCCGGCCGCAGGCATAAGCAAAACCAGGAGGAGACGAACGATGACGATGCTGACCCGGGCCGCCCTGGCCCTTCTCGCCACGAGCGCGCTCGCCGGGACGGCGGCGGCGCAGACCGAGCTCAGCCTCTGGTACCACGGCGCCGGCAACGAGGTGGAGCGCAAGGTCCTGGAGGGAATCGTCGACGACTTCAACGCCTCCCAGGGCGACTGGAAGGTGGCGATCGAACAGTTCCCGCAAGCGGCCTACAACGACAGCGTCACCGCCGCCGCGCTCTCGGGAGAGCTTCCCGACATCCTCGACGTGGACGGGCCGATCATGCCGAACTGGGCATGGGCGGGCTATCTCGCGCCGCTGACCATCGACCCGGCGAAGCTCGACGGCTTCCTGCCGGGCGTCATCGGCACGTGGGACGACAAGGTCTACTCGGTCGGCTTCTGGGACGCGGCGCTCGCCATGTTCGCGCGGAAGTCGGTGCTCGAGGCGAACGGCATCCGCATCCCGACGCTGGACCAGCCGTGGACGAGGGACGAGTTCCAGGAGATCCTCGAGACGCTGAAGGCCACCGGCGCGTACGAGTATCCGCTCAACATCGGCATGGCCGACAAGAGCGAGTGGTATCCCTATGCCTACCTGCCGTTCCTTCAGAGCTTCGGCGGCGACCTCGTCGACCGTGACGGCTACCAGACCGCCGAGGACGTGCTGAACGGCGACGCCGCGGTCGCGTGGGGCGAGTGGTTCCAGGCCCTCGTCAAGGACGGCATGGTGCCGGGCACCTCGCAGTCGCTCGCCGACCACCAGAACGGCTTCGCCGAGGGCAAGTACGCGCTGAACTGGACCGGCAACTGGCTCGCGCTCTCGTCCCTCGAAGAGTTCGGCGACGACCTTCTGTTCCTGCCGGCGCCGGACTTCGGGCACGGCCCGAAGATCGGCGCGGCATCCTGGCAATTCGGCGTCTCGGCCAAGAGCCCGCACCAGGACGGCGCGAACGCCTTCATCGACTTCGCCTTGCAGGACAAGTACTTCACCGCGTTCTCCGACGGCATCGGGCTCATCCCGCCGACCCGCTCGGCGGCCGAAGCGAGCGAGTACTACGCCCCCGGCAAGCCGATGGACGTGTTCTACGACCTCTCCGAGAAGCAGGGCACGCTGCGGCCGGTGACGCCGGGCTACGTGGTGGAGAGCAAGATCTTCCAGAAGGCGGTCGCGGACATCGCCGACGGGGCGGACGTCGCCACGGTCCTCGACTCCGCCGTCGACGAGATCGACGCGGACATCAAGAACAACCGGGGCTACGGCCACCAGTAGGCGCGCGAGCGCCACCCGCGCCGCCGGCCGGGCCCGCCCGGCGGCGGCGCGATATCCCAACGCAAGCATCCCGGGAGGAAGGCATGGCCGCGTCCGGCTCTCGCCTCTTGTCGTCGAACCGTGCCGGGTGGGCGATGGCCGCGCCGGCCTTCGGCCTGATCCTGCTCTTCATCATCGTGCCGTTCGCGCTGGCCTTCGGGCTCAGCTTCACCAACCAGCGGCTGTTCTCGCCGAACCCGACCGAGTGGGTAGGCACGGAAAACTTCAGGAACCTCCTCGGCGTCGGCGTGCTGACTCTCGAACCCGAGCGCGACGCGAGCGGCGCCATCGAGCGCGACGCCGACGGCAACCCGACCTATCCGCGGCTGCGCGGCTACACCCGCAACAACCCGGACTATCCGCAGTTGCAGGGGATGCAGGAGTGGTTCAGCTTCCAGCGCGGCGACGACCGGACCTACGTGCTGGCGAGCGACGTGGTGTTCATGAAGGCACTCCGGAACACCTTCGTCTTCGTGCTGTTCGTGGCGCCCCTCCAGGGCGGGCTCGCCCTCCTGCTGGCGCTCATGGTGAACCAGAAGCTCCGGGGAATAAACTTCTTCCGGGCGGTCTACTTCATGCCCGTCGTCGTCTCGATCGTCGTCGTGTCGCTGCTCTGGCGCTTCATCTACGCGCCATCGAACGGGCTTCTGAACAACGTGCTCGGCTGGCTCTCCTTCGGCGCCTTGCAGCCCGTCGATTGGCTCGGCAACCCTTCGACGGCGCTGCCCGCGATCATCGCCATGTCGATCTGGCAGGCGGTCGGCTTCCACATGGTGATCTGGCTCGCCGGGCTCCAGACCATCCCGCCGACGCTCTACGAGGCGGCGAACATCGAGGGCGCGAGCCGCTGGCAGGCGTTCCGCTACGTGACCTGGCCGGGGCTGCGCAACACCGCCGTCCTCGTGCTCATCGTCATCACCATGCAGGCCTTCGCGCTCTTCGCCCAGATCGACGTGATGACCAAGGGCGGGCCGATCGACTCGACGCAGACCATGGTGTTCCAGGCGGTCGAGCGTGGCTTCCGCAAGCAGGACATCGGCGCGGGGTCGGTGATCTCGGTCGTGCTCTTCCTGATCGTGCTCACGATCTCGCTCATCCAGCGCTACCTCACGAGGGAGAAGACCTGATGGCCGCCGTCGAAGGCACCAACCGGGGGCTCGACCGCCTGTGGCGGTACGCCCTCCTCGTCGTCGGGGCGGCGATCTTCATCGGCCCGCTGCTCTTCATGGTGATGTCGTCGCTGAAGCCCGACGCGCAGCTCCTCGCCGACACGTCGAGCCTGCTGGCCTTCCTGCCGGTCGGCGACATCTCGCTGTCGAACTACGCCGCCGCCTTCCAGCGGGCGCCGGTCGCGACCTTCATCTTCAACTCGGTGCTCGTCACCGGGCTGACGGTGATCCTGTCGCTCTTCGTCTGCTCGCTCGCCGGCTTCGCCTTCGTGTTCATGAACTGGCGCGGGCGGGACGTGGTGCTCGCGGTCATCATCGCGACGCTGATCGTGCCGTTCGAGACCATCGCCATCCCGATGCTGATCGTCGTCAACAACCTGCCGTGGGTGTCGACGAACGGCTTCACCTTCGGATGGCTCAACAGCTACCGGGTGCAGATCGCGCCGTTCATCGCGGACGGGCTGACGATCTTCCTCTTCGTGCAGTTCTTCAAGGATCTGCCTCGCGAGCTGATCGAGGCCTGCCGCGTCGAGGGCGCCACCTGGTTCCAGATCTACCGCAAGGTCGCCCTGCCGCTCTCCGGCCCGGTGATCGCGACGGCCGCGATCCTGAAGTTCCTCGCCATGTACAACCAGTATCTCTGGCCGCTGATGGTGACGCAGGCCGAGGAGTACCGGCCGGTGATGGTGGGGCTCCAGTACTTCTTCCAGCTCAACACCGCCTGGGGCGAGCTCATGGCCTATCTCTCGGTCATCACCCTCCCGGTGCTCGCCTTCTATCTCGTCCTCCAGCGGGCCTTCATTTCCTCCATCGCCTCGACCGGCGTGAAAGGCTGACACCGATGACTCTCGCACTTCCCACCAAGTGGATCTGGGACAGCTGGTACGTCCGTGACGGCGACCTCTGGCACGGGTTCTTCCTCCAGGCCGACAAGTCGCTCGGCGACCCGGACCTCCGCCACTTCAACGTGAGCCAGGGCCACGCCACGAGCCGGGACCTGGTGACGTGGGAGCACAAGGGCACGACCTTCGCCCCGGCCGAGGGGCCGGCGTGGGACGACTACACCACGTGGACGGGCTCGGTGGTGAAGGGCGACGACGGGCTCTGGCACCTCTTCTACACCGGCACCTCGCGCGCCGACGACGGCATGAAGCAGCGCATCGGCCACGCCACCTCGACCGACCTCCACCACTGGACGCGCGTCGGCTCGGGGCTCGCGCTCGACATCGACGGGCGCTACGAGGAATACACCCCCGGCCACTGGCACGACCGCGCCATGCGGGACCCGTGGGTGATGCGCGACCCGAAGGGCGGCTGGATGATGTTCTTCACCGCGCGCATTCCCGGCACCGAGGAGCCCAACGCCGGCGGCGCCATCGGCTTCGCCACCTCGCCCGACCTGACGACCTGGACGCTCGAGGACCCGGTCTACGCCGGCGGCGCCTTCGGCCAGCTCGAGGTGCCGGGGGTGTTCGAGGTCAACGGCCGCTGGTACTGCCTGTTCTGCACGGACGCGCACCACTACGCCGAGGCCTATCGCGCCACCTACCCGGGCGAGCCGGTGCGCGGCACGCACTACCTCGTCGCCGACGACCCGCGCGGGCCCTGGGAGGTCGCGCCCGGCACCTTCCTCGACGGCGACCCGGCGGTGAACCGCTATGCCGCGCGCATCGTCGAGACCGACGAGGGGCTGAAGCTCCTCGGTTTCCTGCACAATCCCGGCGGCGGCGCGTTCGTCGGCGAGACGTCCGATCCGGTGCCGGTCCACGTGCTGCCGGACGGCCTGCTGAAGCTCGGCTGAGAAGGGGGAACGACAATGGTGGACGTGAAGCTCGTCGATCTGACGAAGAGCTACGGCAGCGTGGACATCATCAAGGGCGTGAGCCTCGACATACGGCACGGCGAGTTCGTCGTGTTCGTCGGGCCCTCGGGCTGCGGCAAGTCCACGCTGCTCCGGATGATCTCCGGCCTCGAGGAGATCAGCTCGGGCGACCTCTACATCGACGGCGCGCGTGTCAACGACGCGCAGCCGCGCGAGCGCGAGATCGCGATGGTGTTCCAGTCCTACGCGATCTTCCCGCACATGACGGTACGCGAGAACATCGGCTTCGGCCTCACCCTCGCCGGGACGCCGAAGGCCGAGAAGACGCGCGCGGTCGGCGAGGCCGCGCGCATCCTCCAGATGGAGCACCTCCTCGACCGCAAGCCCTCGCAGCTCTCCGGCGGCCAGCGCCAGCGCGTCGCCATCGGCCGGGCGATCGTGCGGAAGCCCAAGGTCTTCCTCTTCGACGAGCCGCTCTCCAACCTCGACGCGGCGCTTCGCGTCGACATGCGCATGGAGATCGGCAAGCTCCACAAGGATCTCGGGGCGACGATGATCTACGTGACCCACGACCAGGTCGAGGCGATGACGCTCGCCGACAAGATCGTCGTGCTCCGCGCGGGCGAGGTGATGCAGGTCGGCTCGCCGCTCGAGCTCTACCACCGCCCCGCGAACCAGTTCGTCGCGGGCTTCCTCGGCAGTCCGAAGATGAACTTCCTCGACGTCGAGGTGAAGGAGGCGGCGAACGGCCACGTCACCGTCGCCTCGCCCGCGCTCGAGGCGGTGACGATCCCCCACGCCGTCGGCAGCTTCACCGCCGGGGGCCGCGCCGTCCTCGGCGTCCGGCCGCAGTTCCTCCACCCGGGCGCGGCGGCGGACCGCGGCCATCTGCACGGCCGGGTGTCGCTGGTGGAGCGGCTCGGGACCGAGACGGTGGTCAACCTCGACCTGACTGCCGGCGGCCGCATCGTCCTGGCGCTCGACGGCGACCGGCCCTTCGACCTCGGCTCGGAGATCCTCCTCGGTTTCGAACCCGACAAGGCGCACCTCTTCGAGGCGGCGTGACGTCCGGGGTGCCCGCGCGTGCGCAGCGCGCACGGCCT
>CAZEGY010000197.1:0-6637 GCA_964511815.1 uncultured Rhodovulum sp. | reverse complement strand
GCGCCCTCGTCGACATCGACGACGTCGGCATGGCCTGCGCCTTCCTCGCCCACGATGCCGCCCGCCTGATGACCGGCCAGGTCCTCTACGTCGACGGCGGCTACAACATCATCGACTGACGCGACCGGCCCGCGGCGGGCCGGAGCATCGCGACGAAGTCGCTCTGGGCGCGCGTCGGCAGCCATCCCGCCCGCAGGGTCAGGCCGATGGGCCGCGAGGTCCCGGGCATGTCGAAGGGGAGGATGGTCATGGCGGCGCCCTCGGCCTCGGCCTGAAGCCGCGAGATGCAGCCGAGGTGGTCGCTCGCCGCGAGCAGCTCGCGCATCAGGATCACCGACCCGGATTCGACGATGCTCCGCGGCGCCGCCCCGCGCTCGAACAGGCGGTCGAAGCAGGCCCGCGTCGGCGTGCCGGCGCGCGCGACCACCCAGGGAAAGGCGGCGAGCTCGGTCGCGGTGACCGCACCGAGGGCCGCGAGCGGATGGCCGCGCCCGGCGACGAGGACGAGGCCGTCGCGAAACAGCGCCCGCTGCTCGACGTCGCCGATCGGGGCCGGGTCGCGGAGAGCGCCGATGAGGAGGTCGATCTCGCCGCGCCGGAGGCCCGCCAGCAGGTCGTCGTAGGGGCCGTCGTGCACGAGGATCGGCAGCGTCGGCCGGACCCGGCGGAACCGGGCGATCGCCGCCGGCAGCACCGTCGAGCGCGACAGCGGCATCGCGCCGACCACGATCCGGCCAACCTCGCGCCCGGTCAGCTCGGCGACGTCGGCCTCGGCCTGGGCGAGCTCGGCGAAGGCGAGCCGCGCCGCCAGCGCGAGGGCCTGCGCCGGCCGCGTCGCCAGCATCCCCCGCGCCGTCCGCTCGAAGAGCGTCCGTCCGGCCTCGCGCTCGAGCGCGGTGATCGCCCGGTGGACGGTGGGCTGGGCGATGCCGAGCCGGCGCGCGGCCAGGGTGAAGTTCTCCGTCTCGCGCATCGCGATCAGCGCCTCGAGCTGCGACACCGTCGCCGTCAGCCGAAGCCGGGGCGCCACCGCGTCGAGCGCGGGATCGAGCAGCCCGAGGGCGCGGCGGACCCGCTCGACCAGCGCCGCGCCGACCTCGGTCGGGAAGAAACCCTGGGTCGTTCGCAGGAAGAGGGCGGCGTTCGCCGCGCGCTCCAGCTTCGCGACGGCCTGGGTGACGGCCGGCTGCGACACCCGCCCGATCTCCGCGGCGCGGGTGACGGAGCCTTCCTCGGCGACCGCCAGGAACACGCGGAGATGGCGGAGGCTCGCCTTCATTCGAGCGCGGCGAGGATGCGGTCGGCGCGCGCCGCGACGTCGTCGTCGCCGCCGCCGTCGAGGTCGAGGCGCCCGATCTCGGCCTGCCATGCGGCCGTGGCCTCGGAGAGCCGGTCCGGCAGGCCGAGCTCCCGCAGGGTGGCCGCGACCTCGCGCATCTCCGCGGCGCGGCGCGTGCCGTGCAGCATCATCCGCTCGAGGTTGTACGCCGCCCGGCGCGTCCAGTCGAACCCCGGGTCCGACGCCTGGAGCGAGGCGAGCACCGCGTCCTCGACGCCCGCCCGGCGCGCGGCCAGCAGGCATTCCGCGGTCAAGGCCTCGAGACCCTTGACCATCACCGACCGCAGCATCTTGATCGTCGAGGCGTCGCCGACCCGCGCGCCCGCCACGGCCGGCCGCATGCCGAGGGCGGCGAGCCGCCCGGCCGCCGCCTCGGCCGCCGGGCCGGCCAGCAGCACCGGCGTTCGCGCCCGCCTGGCGGCGACGGGCGCCATGATCGCCATGTCGACGTAGCGACCGCCCGCGGCCTCGATGACCGCCGCCGCGGCCCGCTTGGTGCTCGGCGAGCAGGAGTTGCCGTCGAGCCAGAGGGCTTCGGGGGCGAGGTGCGGCGCCGCCGCCTCCGCCGCGGCCAGCGCCTGGTCGGCGGTCACGAGACTGAAGGCGAGGGTCGCGCCGGCGAGCGCCGGCCCGGGCCCGGACATGGCCTCGGCGCCGGCGGTGCGGCAGCGCCGGGCCATCGCCGGCGCCTGCTCCGGCTGAAGGAGCTTCAGGTCGAAGGCCCGCGCCGCGGCTCCGTCCCGCGCCCAGCCCGACAGGAAAGCCTCCGCCGCCTCGCCGAAGCCGATCAGCGCAATGCGCTCGTCGCGTCGCTCCCGCTCCAAGCCGTCTCTCTCCTCTGCGGACGTGGGTCCAGGGGGCCACTCTGCCGTGCGACGGCCTTGCCGCCAAGTCGCCTATAGCAGAATCTTATGACCGTGACGCGCTTCTGAATTGGCTTCGCCGGGCATCCGGGCCACACCGTCGCGCGACGAACGTTCTCGAACGCCCTCGAACGGCCCGGAGGAAACCCATGCCCGAGAAGAAGACCGCGCTGGTCATCAGCGCCCATGCCGCCGACTTCGTCTGGCGCTGCGGTGGTGCCATCGCGCTCCACGCCGGCAAGGGCTACGAGGTCACCGTCGCCTGCCTCTCCTTCGGCGAGCGCGGCGAGAGCGCGAAGCTCTGGAAGGAGCCGGGCATGACGCTCGACAGGGTGAAGGCCGCCCGCCGCGCCGAGTCGGAGAGGGCCGCCGCCGCCCTCGGCGTCCACGACCTCGTCACGTTCGACCTCGGGGACTATCCGCTGCACCTGACGCAGGAGGACAAGTTCCGGCTGGTCGAGGTGATCCGCAGGGTGCAGCCGGCCTTCATGCTCTCGCACTCGGCCTACGATCCGTACAACACCGACCACATGTACGCGACGCAGGTGGCGCTCGAGGCGCGGATGATCGCGCAGGCGTGGGGGCACGAGCCGGGGGAGAAGGTGCTCGGCGCGCCGCAGCTCTACCTCTTCGAGCCGCACCAGACCGAGCAGATGGGGTGGAAGCCCGACACCTTCCTCGACATCACGCCGGTCTGGGACAGGAAGCGCGCCGCCATCGAGTGCATGGCGGGCCAGGAGCACCTGTGGGAGTACTACACCCGCGTCGCCGAGAACCGCGCCAACCACTTCATGCGCAACTCCGGCGGCCAGGGCGGCGGGCGGAAGGCGAAGTACGCCGAGGGCTTCCAGTCGATCTTCCCGCGCACCGTCGACGAGCTCTGAGGAGGCCACCATGACCGAAGCCTGCCACGACATCGCCCACCTCGCCCACGTCGAGATGCTGACCGACAGGTTCGAGGAGAGCCTCGACTTCTTCACCCGGGTCTATGGTCTGAAGCTGTCGGCCCGTGACGGCGACAGCGCGTATCTGCGGGCGTGGGACGACTACGAGTTCCACTCGCTCAAGCTGACCCGCAGCGACACCACAGGCGTCGGGCACGTCGCCTACCGCGCCGCGTCGCCGGAGGCGCTGGCGCGGCGGGTGGCGGCGATCGAGGCGTCCGGCTACGAGGTCCACGGCTGGACCGACGGCGACCGCGGCCACGGCCGCGCCTTCCGCTTCGCGGATCCGTTCGGCCACGTCTTCGAGATCTACTACGACACGGTCTGGTACGAGCCACAGGCGGAGGCCGAGCGCGCCGCGCTGAAGAACACCGCGTCGGCGTTCACCGGGGCGGCCCCGCGGCGGCTCGACCACCTGAACCTGCTGGCCGACGACGTGAGCGAGTTCCGGCGGTTCATGGAGACCTGCCTCGGGTCGCGGGTGACCGAGTTGATCCAGCTCGACAACGGGCGGGTCGGAGGCTGCTGGTTCACCGTCAACAACAAGAGCTACGACCTCGCCTGCACCGAGGAGCACGGGCGGGGCCACGGGCGGCTGCACCACGTCACCTATGCGACCGACCAGCGCGAGGACATCCTGCGGGCGGCGGACGTCTTCCTGCAGAACGGCGTCCACATCGAGACCGGGCCGCACAAGCACGCGGTGCAGGGCACCTTCTTCCTCTACGTCTGGGAGCCGGCCGGCAACCGGGTCGAGCTCGCCAACGCCGGGGCGCGGCTGATCCTCGCGCCGGACTGGGAGCCGGTGGTGTGGACGCAGGAGGATCGGATGAAGGGGCAGGCCTGGGGGCTCAAGACCATCGAGAGCTTCCACACCCACGGCACCCCGCCGGTGAAGCCATGAACCGCCGCAGCTTCCTCGCCCTCGCGGCCGCCGGCGCCGCCGGGGTCACGCTGCCGCGCATCGCCGTCGCCCGGGGCGCGCCGGTCCCCGTCGCCGCGACGGCGATAACCGAGGTCTTCGGCGATGGCCTCCGCCTCACCGGGATCGCGCTCGAATACCCGTCGCCGGTCGCGGGCCGCACCCTCGCACCGAGCGACTACGTCGTCGAGGACCGCCGCGTCACCGGCGTCGCCGCGGCCACCTCCCCCGATCCGGCCGACGCCGCGCCCGAGGGCCGCTTCGTCCTCGTCATGCTCGACCCCGACGACGCGCCCGCCCGCCTCTATGTGGCGGAAGGGCGCTCGATCCGCCGCGAGGCCCCCCGGGCGACCGTCACGACCGGCGGGGCCGCCATCGCCACCACCGCGGTCCGCAACCTGCTGGCGGACGACTTCGAGCCGCGCGCGGTGACCGACGCGGAGACCGGCATCACGCTGAAGTACAACCTCTTCGTCCCGCGCGACTACGATCCCGCCACGTCCTACCCGCTCGTGCTCTTCATGCACGACGCTTCCGTCACCTCCGACGTGCAGGACCAGACGCTGGTGCAGGGCCTCGGCGCCGTGGTCTGGACCCGGCCCGAGGAGCAGGCCGTCCGCCCCTGCTTCGTCCTCGCGCCGCAGTTCGACGTCGCCGTCGTCAACGACCGATCGGAGGCCACCCCGCACGGCGAGATCGTCGTCCGCCTGATCGAGCGGCTGGCGCAGGAATTCTCCCTCGACCGCAGCCGCCTCTACGCCACCGGCCAGTCCGGCGGCGGCATGCTCTCGATCGCGCTCGACATCGCCCACCCCGACCTCTTCGCCGCCTCGCTGCTGGTCGCCTGCCAGTGGGATCCGGCGCTGGTCGACCCGATGGCCGACGACCGCCTCTTCATCATCGTCGCCGAGGAGGACGAGAAGGCCTTCCCCGGCCAGAACGCCATCACCGCCCGCCTCGAAGAGCTCGGCGCCGAGGTCAACCGCGCCGTCTGGAACGGCCGGTGGAGCGCCGACCAGTTCGCCTCCGCCTGGCGTGTCCTCCGCGCCGAGGCGGCGCAGGTCAACTACGTCACCCTCGCCGCCGGCACCGTGGTCCCCGCGGGCATGAGCCTCGAAGGTGCGGCGGCGCACCGGGTGACCTGGCAGATCGCCTACGGGATCGAAGGCCCGCGGGAGTGGCTCTTCGCGCAGGAGAAGCAGGCTTGAGGGAGAATCGAATGCCCGTCGTCGTCCGGAACATCCGGCGCGCCGAGCGGGCCGTCATCGACGGCCTCGCGCGGCAAGGCGTCGCCACCGTCCACGAGGCGCAGGGGCGCCGCGGCTGCCTCGCGTCGTACCTGCGCCCGATCTATGCCGGGGCGCGCATCGCCGGGTCGGCGGTCACCGTCTCGGTGCCGCCGGGCGACAACTGGATGATCCATGTCGCGATCGAGCAAATCGGGCCGGGCGACGTCCTCGTCCTCGCGCCGACGAGCCCCTGCGACAACGGCTATTTCGGCGACCTGCTCGCCACCTCGGCGATGGCGCGCGGCTGTCGCGGGCTCGTCGTGGACGCGGGCGTGCGCGACGTGCGTGACCTGACCGCGATGGGCTTTCCGGTGTGGTCGAAGGCGGTCTCGGCGCAGGGGACGGTCAAGGAGACCCTCGGCTCGGTCAACGTGCCGGTCGTCTGCGCCGGCGCGGCGATCGAGGCGGGCGACGTCATCGTCGCCGACGACGACGGCGTGGTGGTGGTGAAGCGCGCCGAGGCGGCGCGAGTGCTCGCCGCGGCCGAGAAGCGCAGCGCCCTCGAGGTCGCCAAGCGCCAGCGCCTCGCCGCGGGCGAGCTCGGCCTCGACATCTACGACATGCGCCCGCGCCTCGCGGAGAAGGGCCTGAAGTATGTCTGACCCCGACACCGACGGCATCCCCTGCCTGTGGATGCGCGGCGGCACCTCCAAGGGGGCCTATTTCCTCGCCGCCGACCTTCCCGCCGACCCGGCCGCCCGTGACGCCCTGCTGCTGCGGATCATGGGCTCCCCCGATCCGCGGCAGATCGACGGCGTCGGCGGCGCCGACCCGCTGACCTCCAAGGTGGCGATCCTCGCGCCCTCGACGCGCCCCGACGCCGACGTCGACTACCTGTTCCTCCAGGTCTTCGTCGACCGGCCGATCGTCACCGACGCCCAGCCCTGCGGCAACATCCTCGCCGGCGTCGGTCCCGCCGCCATCGAGCGCGGCCTCGTCGCGGCGACGGGCGACGCGACCCCGGTCCGCATCCACATGCGCAACACCGGCGAGGTCGCCACCGCCCGCGTCGCCACCCCCGGCGGCCGCGTCTCCTACGCCGGAACCACCGCCATCGACGGGGTTCCCGGCACCGCCGCCGCGGTGTCGCTGATGTTCGAGAACATCGCCGGCGCGATGACCGGCGCCCTCCTGCCCACCGGCCACGCGGTCGACGTCATCGACGGCGTCCCCTGCACCCTCATCGACAACGGCATGCCCTGCGTCGTCCTCGCCGCCGCCGCCGTCGGCGCCACCGGGGCCGAGCCCCGGGAGGCGCTGGAAGCGAACGCCGCCCTCAA
>CAZEGY010000196.1:0-6638 GCA_964511815.1 uncultured Rhodovulum sp. | reverse complement strand
GGCGCCGGCTTCACACCCCGGGGGGCACGCCCTTGACCCACGATCTCGTCATCGCCCACGCGCTCGTCGTCACCGTCGATGCGGCCGACCGGGTGATCGCCGACGGTGCGGTCGCGGTCACCGGCGGGCGCATCGTCCGGGTGGGGACGACGGCCGAGATCGGCACCGACGCGCGGGAGGTGGTCGACGCCCGCGGGCTCCTGCTGATGCCGGGGCTCGTCAACACCCACTGCCACGCGGCCGACAGCCTCTTCCGCGGGCTGATCGAGGATCTGCCGCTCGAGCCGTGGCTCGAGCTCGTGTGGCGGGCGGAGGGGGCGACGCTCTCGCCGCGCACGGTGCGGCTCGGGGCGACGCTCGGGCTCGGCGAGCTCCTCCTCGGCGGGGTGACGACGACGATGGACTTCTTCTGGTATCCCGACGCCGGCGTCGCCGCCGCCCGCGAGCTCGGGGTGCGGGTCGCGACGGGGGGCATGTTCTTCGACGCGCCCGCCGTCGACGGCGTCGCGCCCGCGGCGCGGCTCGCCGAGGCGGAGCGGTTCTTCGATACCCACGCCGGCGCCGACGACGTGCTGCCCGGGTGCTTCCCGCACGGCGCCTACACCGTCGGGCCGGAGAGCCTCGTCGCCGCCAAGCGCCTCGCCCGCGAGCGGGGCGGGCTCTTCTCGGTCCATGCCGCCGAGACCCGCGTCGAGCAGGCGACCGTCGGGGCACGCTACGGGCGGTCGGTGATCCGCCATCTCGACGCGCTCGGGGTGCTCGACGAGCGCACCGTCCTCGCCCACTGCGTCTGGCTCGACGACGACGAGATCGCCATCCTCGCCCGCAGCGGCGCGAGCGTCGCCCACAACCCGATGTCGAACCTCAAGCTCGCCAGCGGCTTCGCCCGCGTCCCCGACATGCTCCGCGCCGGGGTGCGGGTGACGCTCGGGACCGACGGGGCGATCTCGGGGAACGACCTCGACATGTGGCTCGCGCTCCGGCTCGCGGCGACGATCCATCGCGCCGCCACCCTCGACGCGACGGCGGTGACGACGGGGGCGGCGCTCAGGATGGCGACGATCGAGGGCGCCGCCGCGCTCGGGGCGGCCGACCGGCTCGGCTCGCTCGAGGCGGGCAAGCTCGCCGACATGGTCCTCGTCGACCTCGCGCGTCTCCACGCCGCGCCGCTCTTCGACGCCCGCACCCACCTCGTCTTCTCCTGCGGGCGGGGCGATGTCCGCCACGTCTACGTCGGCGGCCGGCAGGTGGTGCGGGACGGGACGCTGGTCGGGGTCGACCACGCCGCGACCGTCGCCGAGGTCGCCGCGCTCGCGCCGGGCATCGCGGCGAGCGTCGCCGGCTGATCGAGGTCGCGCCGCGACCGCGGAATCCGAGCGAATCGGTGGAACCGCGCAGCCGTTCCGGCGTTGGGCGAACGGGGAAACTCCGACGGAATCGTCCCGGAGCGTGCATCGACGGGCAGGCGCCCGCGAGGACGCGCGGCGGTCCCTGCATCCGAGCGCCGCGCCTCCCGTGAATGCTCCTTCGGGCAGGAACCGTTTCGTGGCGAGATTCAACCATAGGTTGAAGTGGCGTCGGCACGAGCCCGGATTCACGCTTTCTTAAGCGCCTGCCCGGGAAATGGACTCCTCAGGGTGAGGAATGCGAGCGTGAGACCGCGGCTTGTCATCTGCATGATCGTTTCGGCCTTCGCCGGCGTCGCCGCGGCGGGACTCTCGCTCTTCGGTGGCCTCGGGTTCATCGTGGCCATTCTCGTCTACAGCGCAACCACTTCCGTGACGCTCTTCGCCCTCGCCATCGCGACGATGCCGCGCGAGCCGAAGCCGGCGCGGCCGGCGCTCGGCCGGCACACGGCCGTGCTCGAGGAGGCTCAGAGCACGTAGCGGCTGAGGTCGGCCGACCGGCTGAGCTCGCCGAGGTGCTTCTCGACGAAATCCGCGTCCACCGTCACCGCCTCGCCGCCGCGGTCGGGCGCGGTGAAGCTCAACTCCTCGAAGACGCGCTCGAGCACGGTGTAGAGCCGCCGCGCCCCGATGTTCTCCACCGAGCGGTTGACGTCCGCCGCGATCCGCGCCAGCGCCGCGATGCCGTCGGCGGTGAAGTCGACCGTCACCTTCTCGGTCGCCATCAGGGCGGAATACTGCCGGGTCAAGGCGTTGTCGGTCTCGGTGAGGATGCGAACGAAGTCCTCCTCGGTCAGCGCCCGCAGCTCGACCCGGATCGGCAGCCGCCCCTGGAGCTCGGGCAGCAGGTCCGAGGGCTTGGCGATGTGGAAGGCGCCGCTCGCGATGAAGAGGATGTGGTCGGTCTTGACCGGCCCGTGCTTGGTCGAGACCGTCGTGCCCTCGATCAGCGGCAGCAGGTCGCGCTGCACGCCCTCGCGCGAGACGTCGGCCCCCCGCGTCTCGGCCCGCGCCGCGACCTTGTCGATCTCGTCGAGGAAGACGATGCCGTTCTCCTCGACCGCGCTCACCGCCTCGCGGGTGACGACCTCGGTGTCGAGGAGCTTGTCGGCCTCCTCGGCGATCAGGAGCTCGTAGGAGGCAGCGACCGACAGGCGCCGGCGGACCTTGCGGCCGCCGAAGGCCTTGCCGAAGATGTCGCCGAGGTTCATCGCGCCCATGCCCATCCCCGGCTGGCCGGGAATGTCCATCATCGGGAAGGGGCTCGAGGTGTCGGCGACCTCGAGCTCGATCTCCTTGTCGTCGAGCTCGCCCGAGCGGAGCTTGCGCCGGAACATGTCGCGGGTCTGGTCGCGGGCGCCGTCTCCGGCGAGCGCGTCGATCACCCGGTTCTCCGCCGCCTCGTGGGCGCGCGCCTTCACCCGCTCGCGCATCTCCTCGCGCACCATGACGATCGCCGCGTCGACGAGGTCGCGGACGATCTGCTCGACGTCGCGCCCGACGTAGCCGACCTCGGTGAACTTCGTCGCCTCGACCTTGAGGAACGGCGCCTTGGCGAGCTTGGCGAGCCGCCGCGAGATCTCGGTCTTGCCGACGCCGGTCGGCCCGATCATCAGGATGTTCTTCGGGTAGACCTCGTCGCGAATGTCGTCGGGCAACTGCTTGCGCCGCCAGCGGTTTCGCAGCGCGACCGCCACGGCGCGCTTGGCGCCCGACTGGCCGATGATGAAACGGTCGAGCTCGGAGACGATCTCGCGCGGGGTGAGTTCGGTCATGGGTCTGTCTCCCGGATCAGCCGCCCGCCTGCCAGGTCCGGACGGCCTCGGACGGATGGACGAGCATGAGGATGTTGAGCGTGAGGTTGTCGCGGATCGCCCACGCGGCGAGAAGCTCGAACGCGAGGCCGATCGCGACCGTGGCCTTCCACGGCAGCCGGGCGGCAAGCGCGAAGCCCGCGGCCATCCACAACGTGTCGAAGACGGAGTTGAGGACGCTGTCGCCGAAGTAGTCGAGCGAGATCGTCGCCTCGCGGTAGCGGTCGATCACCCAGTCGGTGTTCTCGAGGAGCTCCCACGAGACCTCGACCCCGACGGCGATCGCCAGCCGCGCCGCGAAGCCGATCCGCCGCGGCAGGACCAGCCACAGCAGGCCGTAGAACAGGAAGCCGTGGACGGCGTGGCTGAGCGAATACCAGTCGGCGACGTGCTGGCTGTTCTCGCTCGACTGCACGACCCCGTGCCAGAGCTTCACCGTCCCGCACTCGCAGATCCACGGCTGGCCCATCAGCCGCAGCGCCACCGCCTGCACGGCGACGATCCCGGCCGCGACCGTCAGCCAGCGGTGCCCGCGGATCATGACGCATCCGCGTGGTGCTGCATGACGAGCGTGTCGCCGGTCCGCCCGAGGAGGTGCGGGACCGGGCGGAAACCCGCCTTCGCGTAGGCACGCACCGCGCGCAGGTTCCCCGGGTCGGGGTCGATGACGATCGTCCGGTGGCCTTCCGCGCGCAGCCGCCCGACGAAGGCGGCGAGCGCGGCCGAGCCGATGCCCCGCGACAGGAGCGCGGCCTCGCCGAGGGAGAGGTCGACCCCGACCGCGTCGCCCGGAACCTCGGCGAGCCACGGGTGGGTCGCGATCCACGCGGCGTTCTGGTGGTGGCCGACGTACCAGACCTGGATGTAGCCGGCCGGCGCGCCGTCGACGAGGATCACGAACGGCCGGGTGCTGTCGCGGCCCTCGACCATGTCGCGGACGTGGCCGAGCTCCTCCTCGGGGTCGCCCCACCATTCCCGGACGTGCGGGGCCTCGAGCCAGCGGCGGAGAAGCGGGTAATCCGCCGCGACGAGCGGGCGGAAACCGATCTCAGCCGGCATCGAGGCTTTCCACCACGACGTTGCCGTTGGTGTAGACGCAGATGTCGGCGGCGATCGCCATCGCCTTCCGCGCGACCGCCTCGGCGTCGAGGTCGCTCTCCATCAGCGCCCGCGCCGCGGCGAGGGCGTAGTTGCCGCCCGAGCCGATCGCGGCGACGTCGTTCTCGGGCTCGAGCACGTCGCCGGCGCCGGTGATGACGAAAAGGTCGCGCCCGTCGGTGACGATGAGCATCGCCTCGAGGTTGCGCAGGTACTTGTCGGTCCGCCAGTCCTTGGCGAGCTCGACGGCGGCGCGCTGGAGCTGGCCCGGCGCCGCCTCGAGCTTCTTCTCCAGCCGCTCGAGCAGGGTGAAGGCGTCGGCCGTCGACCCGGCGAAGCCGCAGACCACGGGCTTGCCGCCCGGGTCGAGCCGCCGCACCTTGCGCGCGGTGCCCTTGATGACGGTCTGGCCGAGGCTGACCTGCCCGTCGCCGGCGACGACGACGCGGCCGCCCTTGCGTACCGCGCAGATCGTGGTGCCGTGCCAGCCCGGAAAGCGTTCGTCGCTCATGTCCCCTCCTGACGTCCGGCCGCGGATATATGGGCTCGGAGCCCCCGTGGCTAGGGCTTCGGCTAGGGCTTCGGCAAGGGCTTCGGCTGGGCGTTCGCCGGCGGCGCGGGGAGCGAGATGCGGAAGGTCGAGCCCCGGGCCCCGGTCTCCTCGAGGTCGAGGGTGCCGCCGTGGCCGCGGACGATCTCGGCGGCGATGACGAGCCCGAGCCCGGTGCCGCCCTGGCGGACGCCGCCGCGGAACGGCTGGAAGAGGTTCTCCCGCGCCTTCAGCGGCAGGCCCGGCCCGGTGTCGGCGACCCGGATCTCGCTCCGTCCGCCGACCTCCGCGGCGCGGACGGTGACGGTGCCTGGCTCGCCCGCCGCCTCGATCGCCTGCGCGGCGTTGCGGACGAGGTTGGAGAGCACCCGGAAGAGCTGGTCGGCGTCGGCGCGGACCCGCATCCCCGCCGGCACCTCGGCCTCGAAGCCGGCGCAGCGCGCCGCGGCGGTCGCCCGTTCGTTCTCGATGACCTCGAGGACGAGGGGGCGGAGCGTCAGGACCGTGGGCTCCGGCGGCAGCTCCTCGGCGCGACCGTAGGCGAGGGTGCGCTCGCAGAGGTTGATCGCGCGGGACAGCGAGGCGACGAGCTTCGGCACCGTCCGCGCCACCGCCGGGTCGGCGCTCGCCTCGATGCGGTCGGCCATGATCTGCGCCGTCGTCAGCATGTTGCGCAGGTCGTGGCTGATCTTCGCCACCGCGCCGCCGAGGCCGGCGAGGCGCTCCTTCTGCTTCAAGGCCGCGGTCAGGCGCACCTCGAGGTCGTGGAGCGCGGCCTCGGCCTGGCGGATCTCGCGGGCGCCGCTCTCGGGGGTGATGATCCGGCTCGCGTCCTCGGGGTCGTCGCGGTAGGCGGTCATCGAGCGGGCGACGCGGTCGATCGGGCGGACGATGAGCCGCTGGACCGCGAGGAAGAGCAGGGCGGCGGTGGCGAGCGAGATGACGAGCGAGACGTAGAGGATGCGCCGCCCCTGGTCGATCATCGCGTCGCGCAGCGGCTGCTCGTGGAGCGTGACCTCGACCTCGCCGCCCTGGCTCGTCGGGCCGATCACCCGGATGATGCGGTCGCCGCTGCCGACGAGCACCCGCACCGAGTCACGCATGAGGCGGAGCGAGCTGGCGTCGAGGAGGTTGTAGGAGCGTTCCACCATCGGCGGCATCGGGGTCTGGAGCATGATCTCGCGCACGTCGTCGCGGCGGAGGACGACGTTGAGGACCCCGGCCGCGTCGAGGAGCTTCTCGCCGAGGTCGGGCGCGACCTCCTCGTCGGGGGTGGCGAGCACGGCGAGCGCCGCCATCTGGGCGAGGTCGAGCCGGGCCTGGAGGTAGTCCGAGCGATACCGCGCGATCGACGGCACGAAGAAGAGCACCTCCGCGATCATCACGAAGACGATCATCAGCGTGAGAAATCGGCCGGATAGGGTGCTGAAAAACATGCCTGCCAGAGGTCACGAACCGGAGAGGCGAATCTATGCGCTGCGCCGCAGCGCCACAAGCCAGCCCTCCGGCGACCGGCCGACGCGGCCGGTGACCGCCACCCGGGCGTCCTCGAGGTTGAGGCCGCGGGACTTGGCGTCGGCGAAGAAGCACGCGTTCGCGATAGGCGGCGAGCGCGCCGGTCCGGGCGGTTGGTGGCGACGATCACCGGCTCGCGCCCGGCGAGCCGGACGGCGCGGACGACGCGGACGGCGATTTCCGGGCCGGGCACGCGGCCGCGGGCCATGACGTTTCGCCGCCCTCGCCAACCCCACTGTCGTGCAGGTTAACGGA
>CAZEGY010000195.1:0-6681 GCA_964511815.1 uncultured Rhodovulum sp. | reverse complement strand
GCGCGCAACGCCGCGCGGCTGAACCCGGTCGAGGCGCTGCGCTATGAGTGAGGCGGCGGGGGAGGTCCTCGGGCTCGACGACATCGCCAAGGTCTACAATCCCGGCACGCCGGCGGAGGTCGGCGTCCTCGACGGGGCGAGCCTCTCGCTCGCCGCGGGCGAGGTCGTGGCGCTCGTCGCGCCGTCGGGGGCGGGGAAGTCGACGCTGCTCCACGTCGCCGGGCTCCTCGACGCGCCGACCCGCGGCACGGTGCGCCTGCTCGGGCAGGCGGCGACCGGCCTCGGCGACCGGGCGCGGACCCGGCTCCGCCGCGACACGGTCGGCTTCGTCTACCAGTTCCACCACCTGCTGCCGGAGTTCTCGGCGCTCGAGAACGTCGTCCTGCCCCAGCGCGCCGCGGGCGTCGGACGGGGCGAGGCGGCGGCGCGGGCGCAGGAGCTCCTCGACTCGGTCGGGCTCGGGCACCGGCTCGACCACCGCCCGGCGGAGCTCTCGGGCGGCGAGCAGCAGCGCGTCGCCTTCGCGCGGGCGCTCGCCAACCGGCCGCGGCTCCTCCTCGCCGACGAGCCGACCGGCAACCTCGACCCCGCCACCTCCGGGCGGGTCTTCGACATCCTGCTCGCGCGGGTGCGCGAGACCGGCCTCGCGGCGCTGATCGCCACCCACAATCCCGAGCTCGCCGCGCGCATGGACCGGGTGCTCCACCTCGGAGCCGGGCGGCTTGACGCGACGGCAACCGGGCTCGGGTGACGATCGCCGGACCTTCGTCCGATGGCGGAGGCGGGGCGGGGGCCTAGGTTCGGGAACGCGGGGCGTCCGAGAGGAAGCGACAGATGCGAGTACGAGAGTACGGGCGAACCGCGATGACCCACGGGGTCCTGGCGGCGGTCCTGGCGGTTGTACCCGCCGGGGCCGCCCCCCTGTCGCACGGCGCCGGTTTTCTCCGGTACGGCGCCGCGACGGCGGAGGAGGCCGGGGACACCGGGGACGAGGGCGCCACGACCGGCACGGAGACTGCCGGCCGGCAGAGGGATGTCGACGGTTCGAGGGGATCCGGAGGCATATCGGCCGGGCGGTCGTCAGGGGCCGCCGCCACGCGCGGCGCGCCTGACGGGAGTGGCGGGAGCGAGAGCGGCGCAGCGGATGCGGCGGACGACGGCGACGGAGGCGACAGGGGTGGCGCCTCGACGGCCGGAGCTTCGTCCGCAGGCGCGAGCGCCGGGGACTCCACGGCCGGAGGCGTTGAGGCAGACGCTTCCGGCCGCGCCTCCGGGCGGGCGCCGACCGGGACGCCGACCGGGGCGCCGACCGCGAACGCGGCCTCGGCCCCTGTCCCGGTGCCGGGTGCGACCAATGGCGGCGGGGCGGACCGCGCCGCACCGGGCATCGAGCTCGGAACGGCGCCGGTCCCCGGCGCCGCGGCGGGCTCCGGCGCTGCGACTTCCACGAGCGAGGCGCGCCCGACCATCGGCACCGGCACCGGCGGGATTCCGGCGAGCCGGGCGGGCGATGCGGCGACGCCGCCGCCCGCAGACCCGGAGCGGCTGCGGGTGACGCGGGTCGAGCGCGACGCCGACGGCTTCGGCGTCCTCTACTCGAGCGGCATCCGCGAGCGCCTCGCCGGCGACCGCTACGAGATGCAGGACGCCGGCGGCCGGGTGGTGAACGAGCGCCCGGCGACGCCGCGGGACGTCGAGCGGATGCGCGAGAACGTGCGCCTCTCCGGGCTGGCCGCGGTCAGCGAGACCGAGCTGCCGGAAGCCTCCGACGTCGCGTCGGTGGTGATCTCCGAGGGCGGCATGGCCATCCTCTACCGCGAGGGATGGACCGAGGATCTGGCGGACGGGTGGTATCGCTTCGCCGACCCGGACGGGAACACGGTGGTCGATCGCCCGGCCACCCCGGAGGACCGCAACCGCCTGCTGGCGATCGCCGGCGGCTGAATGCGGGAGGGCGCGGCCGCGGTTCCCATCTCCCGCGGCGGTCCGACCGATGGTTGAGTAGCGAGTGTCACGGGTACTGAGGGGGCGTCGCTCGCGCGGCGCCCCCTCCTTGTCTCTCCGGGATCGGTCTCTCCGGGATCGCGGTGCGGCTCAGGGCTGCGCCGCGGCCATCGCCGGGCGGAGGCGGCGCTCGACCGCGCCCGGGTCGAGGGGGCCGGGGTAGCGCATGACGACCTGGCCGGCGCCGTCGACGACGAAGGTCTCGGGCACCCCGTAGATGCCCCAGTCGAGGCCGGTGCGGCCGCTCTCGTCGGCGCCGATCCTGGCGTAGGGGTCGCCGAGCTCGGCGAGGAAGGCGCGGGCCTTCGCCGGGTCGTCCTTGTAGTTGATGCCGATGACCGGGATGCCCTCGGCGGCGAGGGCGGTGAGCACCGGGTGCTCGATCCGGCAGGGTCCGCACCAGCTCGCCCAGAAGTTCACGAGCTTGACCCCCGGCGCGGCGAGGTCGGCCGCGGTCGGGGCGGGGTCGTCGCGGAGGGCGACGGTGCGGGCGACCCCGGGCGCCTGCTGGCCGACGAGCGCGCTCGGGAGCTCGGTCGGGTTGTCGCGCTTCAGCGCCACGTAGGCGGTCGCGGCGAACACGACGAAGACCAGCGGCGGCAGGATCATCAGGAAGTTCAGTCTAGGCCGGGCCATCGGTCCTCCCCTGTCTCAGAGCCTCGGCCTCGGCGAGGGCGCGGCGCACCCGGGCGGAGCGCCACCAGCTCCACGCGACGAGGAGCGCGAGGATGGCGAGGGTCACGCCGTAGGCGCCGAGGACGGTGCCGGCATAGCGGTCGAGATCCGGCATCATGCCCGCGCCGCCGCCTCCTGGAGGGCGCGCAGGCGACGCAGGCGGATCTCGGTGCGGGTGCGCACGAGGACGAGGCTGACGAAGAGCAGCACGAACCCGGCGAGCGAGAGCAGCAGCGGCCAGTAGAAGGCGTCGGCGACGTTCTCGCGGGCGTCGAGCGACAGCGACGGCCCCTGGTGGAGGCCCTGGCTCCAGAAGAACACCGCGTAGCGCGAGAGCAGCGCGAAGACCGAGCCGACGAGGCAGAGGAAGGCGGTGAGGTCCGCGGCCTTGTCGGGCTCGTCGACGGCCTCCCAGAGCGCGATGTAGCCGACGTAGAAGAGGAAGAGCACGAAGAACGAGGTGAGCCGCGGGTCCCACGCCCACCACGTTCCCCACATCGGCTGGCCCCAGATCGCGCCGGTCAGGAGCGCGATCACCGTCATCGTCGCGCCGACGGGTGCGGCGGCGCGGGCGGCCAGCGCCGAGACGTGGTGGCGGCGGACGAACCAGATCAGCGAGGCGACGAGCATCATCAGCCAGGCGTTGATCGCCATCAGCGCCGAGGGCACGTGGATGAAGAGGATCTTCACCGTCGCGCCCTGCTGGTAGTCGTCGGGCGTCAGGAAGAAGCCCCAGAAGAGGCCGCCGGCGAGGCAGGCCGCGGTCAGGCCCCAGAGGACCGGCAGCGCCGGCCCCGAGACGCGCATGAACTCCGCGGGATTGGCGTATCTCCAGAGCGACATGGCGGTCTCATAGTCTCCCGGGCGCGGCGTCCGCAACCTACCTCTTCGCGAGGCCGTGCTTAAGGCTGGTGCGCGCGGGCGCTTGCCGCGGCCGGTGTCGGGATGCATTGCTGCGGTGGGTGCGCGGGGGAGGCGCCGGTCATGCGAATTCTCGTCACCGGCGGAGCCGGCTACATCGGAACCCACGTCGTCGTCGCGACCCTCGCCGCCGGGCACGAGGTCCACGTCGTCGACAACTTCGCCAACGCCAGCCCCGCGGCGCTCGCGCGCGTGCAGGCGATCGCCGGCCGCGGCTTCGCGGTGACCGAGGCCGACCTGCGCGACCGGGCGGCGATGGCGGCGGTGGTCGCCGACTTCGCCCCCGAGGTCGCCATCCATCTCGCCGGGCTGAAGGCCGTCGGCGAGTCGGTGGCGCGGCCGCTCGCCTACTACGACAACAACGTCGGCGGGACGGCGGTCCTGCTCGAAGCCCTCGCCGCGGCCGGCTGCCGGCGGTTCGTGTTCTCGTCGAGCGCGACGGTCTACGGCGAGCCCGCCTACGTGCCGATCGACGAGGCCCACCCGCGCGGCGCCGCCAACCCCTACGGGCGGACCAAGCAGGTGATCGAGATGATGCTCGAGGATCTCGCCGCGAGCGATCCGGCGTGGTCGGTGGCGCTCCTGCGCTACTTCAACCCGGTCGGGGCGCACGACTCGGGGACGATCGGCGAGGACCCGCGGGGGGTGCCGAACAACCTGCTGCCGTTCGTCGCGCAGGTCGCGGTCGGGCGGCGGCCGGAGGTCAGGGTGTTCGGCGACGACTACGACACCCCGGACGGCACCGGGGTGCGCGACTACATCCACGTCGTCGACCTCGCCGAGGCCCACGTCGCGGCGGTCGGCTGGGCGGAAGCGCCCGGTCGCGGGGCGGAGGCCTTCAACATCGGCGTCGGGCGCGGGACCTCGGTGCTCGAGATCGTCGCGGCCTTCGAGAAGGCGGCGGGGCGGGCGATCCCGCGGGTGGTCGCGGCGCGACGGCCGGGCGACGTCGCGGTCTGCTACGCCGATCCGCGCAAGGCGATGGAGCGGCTCGGCTGGCGGCCGACGCGCGGGCTCGACGCGATGTGCGAAAGCGCGTGGGCGTGGCAGTCGCGCAACCCCGACGGGTTCGGCGAGTAGGGGGGCGGCGACATCCCCGGAGGCCGTATCGGGTCCGCGGCGTCGGTCATCGGGAACCACGATTCCGCTCGAGTCCGACGCGGTGCGCGGGCGGAGGGTTCGGGAGCCTCCGGCGGGAGTATTTTTGCCAAGAAGAAGGAGCGGTTGCGCGCTGCCGCTACGGGAAGAGGGCGAGGGGAGTGCGGTCGCCGGAGGCGAAGCGGCGGAGGACGGCGGGGTAGAGCCGGTGCTCGATCGGGAGCAGGCGGGCGGCGAGGGCCTCGGCAGTGTCCCCCGGCAGCACCGGGATCACCGCCTGGCCGAGGATCGGGCCGGCGTCGAGCTCGGGGGTGACCTCGTGGACGGTGCAGCCGTGGACGGCCATGCCGGCGGCGAGCGCCCGGGCGTGGGTGTCGAGGCCGGGAAAGAGCGGCAGGATCGAGGGATGGACGTTGAGCATCCGGCCCCGCCACCCGGCGATGAAGCCGGGCGTCAGCACGCGCATGAAGCCGGCGAGGCAGAGGAGCTCCGCGCCGCTGTCGGCGAGGGGAGGGGCGAGGGCGGCCTCGAAGGCGGCGCGGTCGCCCTTGAAGGGGCGGTGGTCGACCGTCGCCGTCGGGATGCCGAGCTCGGCGGCGTGCTGGAGGCCGGCGGCGCCGGGGCGGTTGGAGAGGACGAGGCAGGGCCGCGCCGGATGCGCCGGATCGGCCATGTCCCGGGCGAGGGCGCGCATGTTCGAGCCGCCCCCCGAGATCAGGATCGCGACGCGGCGCCGCGTCACAGGCGGCCCGTGTAGCGCACCCCGGCGCCCGGGGCGACGCGCCCGAGGGCGTGGACGGTCTCGCCGGCGGCGGTGAGCTCGGCGGCGAGCGCGGCGGCGCGGTCGGGGCTGGCGACGACGATGAGGCCGATGCCGCAGTTGAAGGTCTTGAGCATCTCGGCGTCGGCGATGCCCGCGGTCTGGCGCAGCCAGGCGAAGACCGGCGGCAGCGTCCAGGCGTCGAGGTCGATCTCGGCGCCGAGGGTCTTCGGCAGCGCCCGCGGCAGGTTCTCGGTCAGCCCGCCGCCGGTGACGTGGGCGAGGGCGTGGACGCCGCCCGCGCGTACCGCGGCGAGGGCGGGGCGGACGTAGACGCGCGTCGGCGCGAGCAGCGCCTCGCCGAGGGTGCCGTCGCCGAACGGGCAGGGGGCGTCCCAGGCGAGGCCGGCGATCTCGACGACGCGGCGGACGAGGCTGTAGCCGTTGGAGTGGACGCCCGAGGAGGCGAGCCCGAGGAGCAGGTCGCCGTCGGCGACCCCGGCGGGCAGCTGGGCGCCGCGCTCCATCGCGCCGACCGCGAAGCCGGCGAGGTCGAAGTCGCCGCCGGCGTACATGCCGGGCATCTCGGCGGTCTCGCCGCCGATCAGCGCGCAGCCCGCCTCGCGGCAGCCCTCGGCGATGCCCTCGATGACGGCGGCGGCCTCCTCGACGTCGAGGCGGCCGGTGGCGAAGTAGTCGAGGAAGAACAGCGGCTCGGCGCCCTGGCAGACGAGGTCGTTGACGCACATGGCGACGAGGTCGATGCCGACGGTGGCGCGGCTCCCGGTGTCGATGGCGACGCGGAGCTTGGTGCCGACGCCGTCGGTCGCCGCGACCAGCACCGGGTCGGCGTAGCCCGCGGCCTTGAGGTCGAAGAGCGCGCCGAAGCCGCCGAGCGCGTCGACGACGCCCGGGCGCGCGGTCGCCGCGGCCGCGGGCCTGATGCGCTCGACGAGCGCGTTGCCGGCGTCGATGTCGACGCCCGCCGCGGCATAGGTGAGGCCGTTCGGCTCGCTCAAGATCCGTGCTCCCTTGTCCTTCGCGGGCCCCCTCTAGCGCATGTCTCCGGGCTTGGGAACCGGCCCCGGGGCACTGCCCGCCCGATCTGCCGGCCGAACTCCGGAGCCGTCCTTGACGCACTCGTGCGCGGCGCTTAGCAGGGAGGCGTCGGGCCCGTAGCTCAACGGTCAGAGCAGAGCGCTCATAACGCTTTGGTTGCAGGT
>CAZEGY010000194.1:0-6724 GCA_964511815.1 uncultured Rhodovulum sp. | reverse complement strand
CCTCGAAGAAGCCGCCGTTGTAGTTGAACTGGAACGGCACGCTGATCAGGTCGGCGACCGGGTTCGACAGGCTCTTGGCGAGAGCGGCGGCGTCGTCCTGCGCCGCGGCCGGCCCTGCCAGGCAGAGTGCGGCCGCGAGGATGATCGGTCTGGTCATGGGCGTCCTTCCCGGGTTCGAGCCATTCGACGCGGCGTCGGATCGGCACGCCGCCGCCCGGCGAGCGGCGCCAGCGGCATCCCGACCGTGTAGTGCAGATCCGCGCCCTCGACCACCGGGGCGCGAAGCTTTGGCACGGTGCGTTGCAACGTCGCGAGCGGGCCCGCGAGCTCGATGTCGTTGCTGGCCGCCGGCTCGGCCTGGACGAAGATTACCGACTTTCGGAGGCCGTCGTGATGTCGCTGACGCCGTACCTCGGCCGCGCGCTCGTCCTGGCGTCGGGCGTCGGCCCGCCGATCGCGGGCGGCCCCGCCCGCGCCGACGCGTTCCGGCATGCGCCGGCCCGATGGAATGGGCCTGGCCTGGGTGTCAGCACTCGGGGAGGTTGACCGCGAGCCCGCCCGTCGAGGTTTCCTTGTACTTCACGCTCATGTCGTTGCCGGTCTGGCGCATGGTCTCGATGCAGACGTCGAGCGGCACGACGTGGACGCCGTCGCCGCGGAGCGCGAGCGAGGCGGCGGCGACGGCCTTGATGGCGCCGAGGCCGTTCCGCTCGATGCACGGCACCTGGACGAGGCCCTTGATCGGGTCGCAGGTCATGCCGAGGTGGTGCTCGAGCGCGATCTCGGCGGCGTTCTCGACCTGGGCGTTGGTGCCGCCGAGGGCGGCGCAGAGGCCGGCGGCGGCCATGGCGGCGGCCGAGCCGACCTCGCCCTGGCAGCCGACCTCGGCGCCGGAGATCGAGGCGTTGGTCTTGATGATGCCGCCGACCGCGGCGGCGGTCAGCAGGAAGTCGCGGATGCCGCGATGGGTCGCGCCGATGCAGTGGTCGCGGTAGTAGCGGACGACGGCCGGGACGACGCCGGCGGCGCCGTTCGTCGGGGCGGTGACGACCTGGCCGCCGGCGGCGTTCTCCTCGTTGACCGCCATCGCGTAGACCGACAGCCACTCGTTGGCGACGTGGGGCTGGGCGAGGTTGTTGCCGCGCTCGGCGAGGAGCGCCTCGTGGATCGCCTTGGCGCGGCGGCGGACCTTGAGGCCGCCCGGCAGGATGCCGTCGGTGGCGAGGCCGCGGTCGATGCAGGCGTCCATCACCGACCACAGCCGGTCGAGGCCGGCGTCGAGCGGAGCGTGGCCGCCCGCGGTCTCGTTGGCGCGCTTCATGGCGGCGATGGGAAGACCCGAGGCGTCGCCCATCGCCAGCATCTCCGCGGCGGTGGCGAAGGGATACGGGCGGTCGACCTTGCCGTCGTCGCCCTTCATCGCCTCCGACCTGATCTGGCGCTCGGTGAGCACGAACCCGCCGCCGATCGAGTAGTAGGTCTCGGCGAGGTGCAGGTTGCCGGCGGCGTCGAAGGCGCGCATCACCATGCCGTTGGCGTGGCCGGGGAGCGGCGGGCCGTAGTCGAAGACCACGCCCTTCTCCGGGTCGAAGGCGAGCGGGCCGATCCCCGGCACCTCGATGGTGCCGGTCCCGGCGAGGGCGGCGAGGCGGCGCTCCGCCTCCTCGGGGTCGAGGGTCTCGGGGACGAAGCCGAGGAGGCCGAGGATCACGGCGCGGTCGGTGGCGTGGCCCTTGCCGGTGAAGGCGAGGCTGCCGCGGAGCGTCGCCTCGAGCCGGGCGGGCGCGCCGGAGCCCGGGACGCGGTCGGCGCCGTCGCGGAGCGCGTCGAGAAAGCGCGCCGCGGCGAGCATCGGCCCCATCGTGTGCGACGACGACGGGCCGACACCGATCTTGAAGATGTCGAAAACGCTGAGGAACATGGGCCGTCTCCCCCCCTTGCGAAGCCCTCGCCGCACGCGTGCGGCGAGGGTTAGTCCGTTGATTTCAAACGATACGCTTCACGGCGTTAACCCTTCGGAAAGCTGGGTCAGACGCCTCGGTCAGCGTAGATCGGATGGGCGTCGGTGAGCTTCCGCACCTCCGCCAGAACCTCGGCCTCGACGGCAGCATCGCCCGCCGCGCCCTTGGCGGCAAGGGCATCCACCACCTTCAGCACCAGCTCGCCGACGCGGGCGAATTCAGGCACCCCGAAGCCGCGGGTGGTCCCGGCGGAGGTGCCGAGGCGGACGCCCGAGGTGACGAAGGGCTTTTCCGGGTCGAAGGGGATGGCGTTCTTGTTGCAGGTGAGCCCGGCACGCTCCAGCGCCCGCTCGGCGTCGCGGCCGGTCACCCCCTTCGGGCGCAGGTCGACGAGGACGATGTGGCAGTCGGTGCCGCCGGAGACGATGTCGAGGCCGCCCTGCTTCAGCGTCGCGGCGAGGGTGCGGGCGTTGGCGATGACGGCGGCGGCGTAGTCCTTGAACGAGGGAGCCAGCGCCTCGCCGAAGGCGACGGCCTTGGCGGCGATGACGTGCATCAAGGGGCCGCCCTGGTTGCCGGGGAAGACGGCCGAGTTGAGCTTCTTCGCCAGCGCCTCGTCGTTGGTCAGGATGATGCCGCCACGCGGCCCGCGCAGGGTCTTGTGGGTGGTCGAGGTGGTGACGTGGGCGTGCGGCACCGGGTTCGGGTAGAGCCCGGCCGCGATCAGGCCGGCATAGTGCGCCATGTCGACCATCAGGTAGGCCCCGACCTCGTCGGCGATCTTGCGGAAGCCCTCGAAGTCGATGGCGCGGGGATAGGCCGAGGCGCCGGCGATGATGAGCTTCGGCTTGGTCTCGAGGGCGCGGGCGCGGACGGCGTCCATGTCGATGAGCTGGTCGCTCTCGCGGACCTCGTAGCTGACGACGTCGAACCACTTGCCGGACATGGTGACCGGCGAGCCGTGGGTGAGGTGGCCGCCGTGGGCGAGGTTCATGCCCATGATGCGGTCGCCGGGCTGGAGCAGCGCGAGGAACACCGCCTGGTTGGCCTGGGCGCCCGAGTGCGGCTGGACGTTGGCGAAGGCCGCGCCGAAGAGCTCCTTGACCCGGTCGATGGCGAGGGTCTCGATCTCGTCGACGAACTCGCAGCCGCCGTAGTAGCGCTTGCCGGGGTAGCCCTCGGCGTACTTGTTGGTCAGCACGGAGCCCTGGGCGATCAGCACGTCGCGGGAGACGATGTTCTCCGAGGCGATGAGCTCGATCTGGTCCTTCTGGCGGCCGAGCTCGCGGGAGATGGCGGCGGCGACGGCGTCGTCGGAGAGGCGGGGAGCGGCGGTGTCGAGCATGGGCGTAATCCTTCGGGTCAGAGGCCGGCGGCGAGCTCGCGGGCGGCGAGGTCGAGGAGCGCGCGGACGTGGGGGGCGAACGAGCGCCAGACGGTGAGGTGGAAGCGGTCCTCGGCCTCGCGGGTCAGCACGACCTGGGCGGTGTCGAAGACGGTGCGGGCGCCGGTGCCGACCGGCATCGCCGCGAGGTCGCGCGGGCAGCCGGTGGCGAGCAGGTCGAGCGCGGCCGCACCCTCGAGGGCGTAGGTGACCTCGCGGTCGGAGACCTCGACGGCGCTGTGCGGGGCCGCGATCCCGGCGAGCGTGGCGAGGAGCCCGGCCCGGTCGGCCTCGGGCGCCTCGATCAGCCACTCGTCGGGCCCGAGGCAGAGGGCGGTGCGGCCGCCCCCGGCACTGCGCGCGCCGATCTTCGTCGGCAGCGCGAGGTCCGGTGCCGTGCCGGGATCGGCGAGGCGGAGCGCGATCCGGGTCGTCGGCGCCAGCGCGGCGATCGTCACGCCAGCGGTGACGGGGGCATTCATCGCATTCATCCTGTCCTCCATCTCAGGCGCTCAGCCGGGTGTTCTCGGGATCGTAGAAGACCGCGCTCCTGACGACGCGGGCGGTGATGACGCCGTCCGGCATCGGCAGGTGCAGCGTCTCGCCGTCGCGGTCGTGGCCGTCGACGACGACGGCCATGGCGATCGACCGGCCGAGCGCCTCGCTCCAGTAGGAGGAGGTGACGTGGCCGAGCATGGTCATCGGCTTCGGCTGGTTCGGGTCGGCGACGATCTGGGCGCCTTCCTGGAGCACGACCTTCGGGTCGTCGGTCAGCAGGCCGACGAGCTGCTTGCGGCCCTTGGCCACCATGTCGGGGCGGACGAGCGAGCGCTTGCCGACGAAGTCGGGCTTCTTCTTGCCGATCGCCCAGGTCAGGCCGGCGTCGGCGGGCGTCAGCGTGCCGTCGGTGTCCTGCCCGACGATGATGTAGCCCTTCTCGGCGCGCATCACGTGCATCGCCTCGGTGCCGTAGGGGACGATGTCGTACTGCTGGCCGGCCTCCCACAGCTTCTCCCAGAGGGCGCGGCCGTGGCGGGCGGGGACGTTGACCTCGAAGCCGACCTCGCCGGTGAACGAGACCCGGAAGAGCCGCGCGGGCAGGCCCGCGACGGTGCATGTCGCGGCGGCCATGTGCGGGAAGGCCTCCGCCGAGATGTCGAGGCCCTCGACGAAGGGCTCGAGCAGCTTTCGCGCGTTCGGGCCGTTGAGGGCGATCGTCGCCCACTCCTCGGTGGTCGAGGTGAGCCAGACCTTCAGGTCGGGCCACTCGGTCTGGAGGTAGTCCTCCATCGTGTTGAGGACGCGCGCGGCGCCGCCGGTCGTCGTGGTGACGTGGAAGCGGTCCTCGGCCAGCCGGCCGATGACGCCGTCGTCGCGGATGAAGCCGTCCTCGCCGAGGAGGAGGCCGTAGCGGCAGCGCCCGACCCCGAGCTTGGCCCACGGGTTGGTGTACATCCGCTCCATGAAGGTGACGGCGTCGGGGCCGACGACCTCGATCTTGCCTAAGGTCGAGGCGTCGAAGATGCCGACCGAGGCGCGGGTGGCGCGGCACTCGCGGGCGACCGCGGCGTGCATGTCCTCGCCCGCCTTCGGGAAGTACCAGGCGCGGCGCCAGAGCGCCACCGGCTCGAAGGCGGCGCCGTGCTCCTCGGCCCACGAGTCGATCGGGGTCTTGCGGGTCACCTCGAAGGTCGCGTCCTTGTGGTAGCCGGCGAAGGTGCCGAAGGTCGTCGGGGTGTAGGGCGGGCGGAAGGTGGTCAGCCCGACCTGCGGCGGCGCCTTGCCGAGGGCGTCGGCGGCGATCATCAGGCCGTTGACGTTCGACATCTTGCCCTGGTCGGTGGCCATGCCGTTGGTGGTGTAGCGCTTGACGTGCTCGATCGAGCGCATGCCCTCGCGGACGGCGAGGCGGATGTCCTTGGCGGTGACGTCGTTCTGGAAGTCGATGAAGGCCTTGGCCTTGCCCGGGTCGCGGTCGGTCGGCAGCTCCTTCACCGTGACGCCGGTGCCGGTGCGGTCGCCGGTCACCGCGAGGGTGGCGGCGGTCGCCTCGCGGCCGGCGCCGCGGGCGGCCTCGGCGCCGGCGGCGGCGCCGTCGTCGAGCGCGGCGGCGATGCCCCAGAGGCCGCGGCCGGCGCCGGCGATGTGCACGGCCTCGGACTTGTTGCCGGGCAGGAAGGCCTTGAGCGCGTCGTCCCAGGCGAGGCTGCCCTTGGTGTGGGAGAAGAGATGCAGGCAGGGCGTCCAGCCGCCGCACATCAGGACGGCGTCGCAGGCGACGTCGCGGGCCTCGCCGGCCTTGCCGTTGTCGACACGGGCGACGCGCAGCGACTTCACCCGCAGCCGGCCGGAGGTGCCGGTGACGGTGCGGCCGAGCAGCGTCTCGATGCCGAGGGCGCGGGCGCGGTCGGTGAGGGCGTGGTCCACCTCGGGCCGCACGTCGACGATGACCGCGGGCCGGGCGCCGGCCTCGGCGAGGTCGAAGGCGGCGTGCCAGGCCGAGTCGTGGGCGGTGACGACCGCCGGGCGGTCGCCGACCTTGACGCCGTAGCGGTTGAGATAGGTCAGGGCGGCGCCGGCGAGCATCACGCCCGGACGGTCGTTGCCGTCGAAGACCAGCGGCTTCTCGAGGGCGCCCTGGGCGAGGACGACCTCGCGGGCACGGACCTTCCACATCCGCTCGCGCGGGGCGTCGGCCGGGACGGTGTCGAGGTGGTCGCTCAGGCGCTGGGCGAGGCCGACCATGTTCTGGTGGTAGTAGCCGATCGCGGTGGTGCGCGGCATCACCGTGACGTTGGGGAGGGCGGCGAGCTCGGCGAGGGTCGCGTCGAGCCACTCCCAGGCCGGCTTGCCGTCGATGACGACGGCGGGCTCGGAGAGGAGCGACCCGCCGGGCTCGGAGGTCTCGTCGACGAGCATCACCTTCGCGCCGGAGCGGCCGGCGGCGAGCGCCGCGGCGAGGCCGGCGGGGCCGGCGCCGACGACGAGGACGTCGGTGTGGGCGAAGCGGCTGGCGTAGCGGTCGGCGTCGGGCTCCGACGGCGAGACGCCGAGGCCGGCGGCGTTGCGGATGACGGGCTCGTAGACCCGGTCCCAGAAGGCGCGCGGCCACATGAAGGTCTTGTAGTAGAAGCCCGCCGAGAACAGCGAGCCGAGGTTGTCGTTGATCGCGCCCACGTCGAAGGCGAGCGCGGGCCAGCGGTTCTGGCTCGTCGCCTCGAGGCCGTCGCGGAGCTCCTGGATGGTGGCGCGGGTGTTGGGCTCGAAGCGGCCGGGGCCGCGGCGGGTGCCCATCAGCGCGTTCGGCTCGTCGGAGCCGGCGGAGACGACGCCGCGCGGGCGGTGGTACTTGAACGAGCGGCCCATCAGGTGGACGCCG
>CAZEGY010000193.1:0-6726 GCA_964511815.1 uncultured Rhodovulum sp. | reverse complement strand
CGCTTCCGGCCGGTCAGGCGGCGACGGCCTCGCGTGGCGGCTCCTTCGCCCCGGTCATGAACGCGACCGCGTCCGACATCGTGTAGTCCTTCGGATCGATCACGCAGAGCCGGCGCCCGAGCCGGTGGACGTGGACGCGGTCGGCGACCTCGAAGACGTGCGGCATGTTGTGGCTGATGAGCACGATCGGCATGCCGCGGGCGCGGACGTCCTGGATGAGGTCGAGGACCTTGCGGCTCTCCTTGACCCCGAGCGCCGCGGTGGGCTCGTCGAGGATGATGACCTTCGAGCCGAAGGCCGCCGCCCGCGCCACCGCCACCCCCTGCCGCTGGCCGCCCGAGAGCGTCTCCACCGCCTGGTGGATGTTCTGGATGGTCAGCAGGCCGAGCTCGGAGAGCTTGGCCCGCGCGAACTTCTCCATCGCGGCCTTGTCGAGCTTGCGGAGCCACTTGCCCATGAAGCCGGCCATGCGGAGCTCGCGGCCCATGAACATGTTGTCGGCGATCGAGAGGGCAGGGGAGAGCGCGAGGTTCTGGTAGACCGTCTCGATGCCCGCGTCCCGCGCCTGCATCGGCGAGGTGAAGTGGATGGGCGTGCCCTCGAGGCGGATCTCGCCCTCGTCGGGGGTGACGGCCCCCGAGATCGCCTTGATCAGGCTCGACTTGCCGGCGCCGTTGTCGCCGATGACCGCGAGGATCTCGCCGGGCATCAGGTCGAAGTCGGCCTGGTCGAGGGCGGTGACGCGGCCGTAGCGCTTCACGAGACCGCGTGCGGTGAGGATGGGTTCGGCCATGTCGGTTACCCCGCGACCTTGCGGATCCACTGGTCGATCGCGACCGCCGCGATGATCAGGACGCCGATGAGGAGATAGGTCCACTGCGGATCGGTGCCGATCAGCCGGAGCCCGAGCCCGAAGACGCCGACGATCAGCGCCCCGAAGAGCATTCCGAGGATCGAGCCCCGCCCGCCGAAGAGGGAGATGCCGCCGATCACCACCGCGGTGATCGATTCGATGTTGGCGAACTGCCCCGCCGTCGGCGAGACCGAGCCGATGCGCCCGATCAGCACCCAGCCGGCGAGCGCGCAGATCAGCCCGGAGAGCACGTAGACCGAGATCAGCGTCTTCTCTACCTGGACGCCGGCGAGCCCCGCCGCGTCGGGATCGTCGCCGATCGCGTAGACGTGGCGGCCCCAGGCGGTGTGGGTCAGCACGTAGTTGAGCACGAGCACCAGCAGCACCATGACGATGACGCCGTAGGTGAAGACGGCGCCGCCGAAGCGGATCTGCTGGCCGAAGAACTGGAGCAGCGGCGCGCTCGCCTCGATGTCCTGCGAGCGGATGGTCTCGTTCCGCGAGAAGAGGAAGTTGCCCGCGAGCACGATCTGCCACATGCCGAGGGTGACGATGAACGGCGGCAGCTTCACCCGCGCGACGAGAAAGCCGTTCACCCACCCGACGAACGCGCCCACCGCGAAGCCGCAGAGGATCGAGATCGGCACCGGGATGCCGTACCGGAAGGTGAACTGGCCCATCACCACGGACGAGAGCACCATGATCGCCCCGACCGAGAGGTCGATGCCCGCGGTCACCACCACGAGGGTCTGCGCCGAGCCGACGATGCCGACGATCGCCACCTGCTGGAGGATCAGCGTCAGCGAGAACGCCGAGAAGAACCGGCCGCCGACGAGGATCGCGAAGAGGACGATCGACAGCACGAGCACGATCAGCGGCACCAGCGCCGGGTTCGAGTGGAGGACGTGCTGGATGCGCTCGATGAACGTCCTGTTGTGGTGCTCGAAGGAGGCGACCTCGCCGGTGCCGGCGACGGCCTTCTCGAACTCCTGCATTCCGGATTTGGTGTCCGCCATTCGTCGTCTCCCCCAAGGCTCTCGGGCCGCGTGCGAACCGGGCGGCGCGCGGCGCCGCCCGGCCCGGGGTTCATGCAGGACGGGCGGGGGCGGTCAGCCCCAGCACTTCTCCAGCCCCTCGGCGGTGTCGATCGAGTCGATCCCCTCGACCGGCTTGTCGGTGATCAGCGTCACGCCGGTGTCGGTGAAGTCCTTGCCCTCGGTCGGCGCCGGCAGGGTGCCGTCCTTGGCGTACTGGGCGATCGCCTCGATGCCCATCGCCGCCATCAGCAGCGGATACTGCTGCGAGGTCGCGCCGATGACGCCCTCGGCGACGTTCTGCACCCCCGGGCAGCCGCCGTCGACCGAGACGATCAGCACGTCGCCCTCGCGGCCGACCGCCTTCAGCGCCTCGTAGGCGCCCGCCGCCGCCGGCTCGTTGATGGTGTGGACGACGTTGAGCGTCGGGTCCTTCTGGAGGAGGTTCTCCATCGCGGTGCGCCCGCCCTCCTCGTTGCCGTTGGTCAGGTCGTGGCCGACGATGCGGGGATCGTCCTCGTCGCCGATGACGTTCGGGTCCTTGGTGTCGATGCCGAACCCGGTCATGAAGCCCTGGTTGCGGAGCACGTCGACCGAGGGCTGCGACGGGGTGAGGTTCAGGAACGCGATCCGCGCATCGGCGGCGCCGTCGCCGAGGGTCGCGGCCGCCCACTGGCCGACGAGCTCGCCCGCCTTGAAGTTGTCGGTCGCGAAGGTCGCGTCGGCTGCGTCGATCGGGGTGAGCGGCGTGTCGAGGGCGATGACGAGGAGCCCGGCGTCGCGGGCCATCTTGATCGTCGGAACGATGCCCGAGGTGTCGGAGGCGGCGATCAGGATGCCCTTGGCGCCGTCGGCGACGCAGGTCTCGACCGCCTGCACCTGGCTCTCGGTGTCGCCGTCGATGCGGCCGGCGTAGGCCTTGAGCGCGATCCCGAGCTCCTCGGCCTTGGCCTCGGCGCCTTCCTTCATCTTGACGAAGAACGGGTTGGTGTCGGTCTTGGTGATGAGGCACGCGCTCACGTCCTGCGCGAACGACGGCGCCGCGCCGAGCGCCGCGACTGCCACGGCAGCGAGCAGACCGCCCCTGAGCGTTCTCGAAGTCATTTCCGATGTTCCTCCCGAACATGTTCGTGGCCACGGCTATCCCTCCGGGCCTAAGCTAAGGCTTCCCCGAATCTGGGCCGCCTGTCAATAATTAAATCACTCTGATTTATTATTCGGGCCTAGGCTGCCGGCCGCAACCAGGGGAAGAGGGATGCGGGTGGACAACGACGGGCAGGTTGCGCGCGAGGAGTTCGCGCCGGTCCTGCCGCGCGGCACGAACCAGGCGGGGATGCGCGCCCAGAACGAGCGGCTGGTGCTGAGCCTCGTGCGCCGTCACGGCGCGCTGGCGCGCTCCGAGATCGCCCGGATGACCGGGCTCTCGGCGCAGACGGTGTCGGTGATCATGCGCCACCTCGAGGCCGACCGGCTGCTGCGCCGCGGGATTCCCCAGCGCGGCCGCGTCGGTCAGCCGCTGGTGCCGATGTCGCTCGACCCCGAGGGCGCCTTCTTCATCGGCGCCAAGATCGGGCGGCGGAGCTTCGAGACCGTCCTCGTCGACTTCGTCGGCGGGGTCCGCCACCACCGGAGCGTGCGCTACGCCTATCCGGTCGTCGAGGAGGTCGTCGCGCTCGTCCTCGCCGAGGTCGCCGCCTGCGAGGCGATCCTCGGCGAGCGCACCGGCCGGATCGCCGGCGTCGGGCTCGCCATGCCGTTCGAGCTCTGGAGCTGGGCCGAGGAGATCGGCGCCCCCGTCGCCGAGATGGCGACCTGGCGCGACACGAGCATCGGCGCCCGATTGGGCGCACTGCTGCCCTATCCGGTCTATCTCCAGAACGACGCCACCGCCGCCTGCGGGGCGGAGCTCGCCTTCGGCGACCACCACGACCTCTCCGACTTCATCTACTTCTACGTCGGCGCCTTCGTCGGCGGCGGCCTCGTGCTCAACGGCGGGCTCTACGCCGGGCGCACCGGCAACGCCGCCGCCCTCGGCTCGATGCCGGTGCCCGACGACGCCGGCGGCACCGTCCAGCTCATCGACCGGGCCTCGCTCGTCCTCCTCGAGCGCTGCCTGCGCGCCGCCGGCCGCCCGGTCGGCGCGCTCTACGATCCCGACGCCCCCTGGGACGACCTCGAGGAATGGCTCGGGGCGTGGATCGCCACCGCCGCCCGCGGCATCGCCCACGCCGTCGCCGCGGCGAGCACGGTCATCGACTTCGAGGCCGCAATCATCGACGGCGCCTTTCCGGCGGCGATCTGCCAACGCCTCCTCGCCGCGATCGAGGTCGAGCTCCGCCGCCTCGATCTCTCGGGCATCGCCCCGCCCGTCCTCCGGGCCGGCACCATCGGCCCGGTCGCCCGCGCCCTCGGGGGCGCGAGCCTGCCGCTCTTCGACCGCTTCCTCCTCGACCAGCACACCGTCGCCGGCCCCGTGCCCTACCGCCCGCCCGTCGTCGCGCCCGTGCCCTGACGTGCCCCGACCCCTCGCGAAAGGCGAACGGCGCCCCCGCGAGGAGGCGCCGCCGCTCCGATCCGGGCCGTGCCGGCGTCAGCGCAGGGTGCGGAAGGCGACGTTCTCGTCTCGGTGGTTGCCGCCGGCGACGGCCGACACGTAGGCCGCGGCCGCGGCGGCGAAGAGCGTCGCCGCGATCACGAACCCCGAGACGATGCCGGCGGCGCGGGCCGCCTCCGCCGCGTCGATCGCCGCCTCGCGGGCCTCGTCGAGCTGCCGGAGGGCCGCGTCGACGCGCGGGCTCACCTGCTCGGGCGGCGTGCCGGTCTCCTCGGCGACGATCCCGACCATGTAGGCGCGGTCGTCCTGGCTCACCTCGCCCTCGCGGACGCTGCGGGCGAGGATCGTCCCGATCTCCCGGCGCACCTCGGGGGTGCCGAGCGCGGTGCCCTCGCCGCGCTGGACGAGGCCCGCGAAGTAGTCGAGCTGGTCGCCGACGGCGCCGGCCGCCCCGCCCGCCGCCCCGCCCGCCGCCGAGCCGGCGGCCTGCACCACCGTGCCCGCGGCCGCCCCGGCGGTGCGGACGACGGTCGAGATCCCGCTCGTGGCGAGCATCGCGCCGATGAGCGTCGCCACCGCCCAGACCGTCAGCCCGTTCGCGCCGTCGCGGGTGTCGGACTCGTCGGGGGTCGCGTCCCCGGTCCGCCGCCGCATCCGCCCGGCGAGATAGCCGCCGGCCATGTTGGCGGTGATCACCACCCAGACGAACCAGAGCCCGGCGGCGATGGCGATCCAGCGGCCGGGGGCGGCGCCCTCCTCGGGCGAGACCATGCCGAGGCCGAGCGCCGCCCCGAAGGCGAAGAGGACGAGCGAGATCGCGGTGGCGAGGAGCGCGCCCGCGACGATCGACGACCAGTCGAGATACGAGGCGCCGTCCGCCGGGGCGACGACGGCGGCGGGGCGGGCGGGGGTGATCGGTGCCTGGGCCATCTGCCGCCCCCTCAGTTCAGGCCGACGAGCGAGAGCACCGCCAGGACGATGACGACGAGGCCGACCATGTAGATGATGCTGTGCATTGCGCGCTTTCCTCCATACGCGCCGCGCGCGATCGGCGCCGGCGCTTGCTGGGAGGAAACCGCGGCGCGCGCGGATGGTTCCGGCGACCGGTTCCGGCGAATCAGGCCGTCGCCGGGGTCAGCCGGGCGGCGAGGGCCTCGGCGATGCGCGGCGGAACGAAGCCGCGCACGTCGCCGCCGAGGCGCGCGATCTCCTTCACCAGCCGCGAGGCGATCGCCTGGTAGTGGGCGTCGGCCATCAGGAACACGGTCTCGATGTCGTCGTTCATCGCGCGGTTCATGCCGACCATCTGGAACTCGTACTCGAAGTCCGAGACGGCGCGGAGCCCGCGGATGATGACGCTGGCGTCCACGTCCTCGGCGCAATGGATGAGCAGGTTATCGAAGGGATGGGCGACGATCTCGACGCCGCAGGCCGCCGCGATCGGGGCGCATTCGACCTCGATCATCTCGACCCGCTCCTCGAGGTCGAAGAGCGGGCCCTTGTCGCGGTTGACGGCGATGCCGATCACCAGCCGGTCGACGAGCCCGCAGGCCCGGCGGATGATGTCGATGTGCCCGAGGGTCACCGGGTCGAACGTCCCCGGATAGAGTCCGATCCGCATCCAGCCCTCCCCGGCCACCCTACCCGGCAAGCAACGATATTGCGCGGCGGCGGTCAAGTCGCCCGGCAGGCCGTGCCCCGGCCGTGCTCCGGCCGCGCTGGGGCCGTGCCCCGGGCCGCCGCCTACCAGCTGTTCGAGATCATGTCGGTCAGCGCGGCGTTCTCGGTCTGGATCTCGGCGAGGCGGGCCTTCACCACGTCGCCGATCGAGATGACGCCGACCATGCGGTTGTCCTCGATCACCGGCATGTGGCGGAAGCGCCCGTCGGTCATCCGCTCCAGCACCGAGAGCGCGGTGTCGTCGGGGTGACAGCCGACCACCGTCGACGTCATCAGGTCCTGCGCGAGGAGGTCGAGGGTCGCCGCCCCCTTGGTGCCGAGGGCGCGGACGATGTCGCGCTCGGAGAGGATGCCGTCGACGATGCCGCCGTCGCGGCTGACGATCACGGCACCGATCCGGTGCTTGGCGAGGATCTCCGTCGCCGCGCGCACGGGGTCCGATGGCTTCACGGTGATGATCTGTCGCAGCGACTTGGTGTCGATGATGTTGCGGACGATCATGCTCTAATCCCCTGGCTCGAAAGTGGCGGCTCGATAGTGGCGTCTGGCTGCGGCAAAGTGTCCGCGCGCCCGCCGGGCCTGTCAAGCGCGGCGCAACCGGGTTC
>CAZEGY010000192.1:0-6796 GCA_964511815.1 uncultured Rhodovulum sp. | reverse complement strand
GCCATTCCAAATGGGCCAACATCCAGCATCGCAAGGGCCGGCAGGACGCCGCCCGCTCGAAGCTGTTCTCCAAGCTCTCGAAGGAGATCACCGTCGCCGCCAAGATGGGCGACCCCGATCCCGACAAGAACCCGCGCCTGCGCCTCGCCGTGAAGGAGGCCAAGGCCAACTCGATGCCCAAGGACAACATCGACCGGGCGATCAAGAAGGCCGCGGGCGGCGAGGGCGACAACTACGACGAGGTCCGCTACGAGGGCTACGGCCCGAAGGGGGTCGCCATCATCGTCGAGGCGCTGACCGACAACCGCAACCGCACCGCCTCGAACATCCGCTCGACGTTCTCCAAGCGCGGCGGCAACCTCGGCGAGACCGGCTCGGTCGCCTTCATGTTCGACCGCAAGGGGCAGATCGTCTATCCCGCGAGCGCCGGGTCCGAGGACGAGGTGATGGAGGCCGCGATCGAGGCCGGGGCCGAGGACGTGGAGAGCGACGACGAGGGCCACGTGATCTGGACCGCCGACAGCGATCTCGCCGAGGTCGCCGCGGCGCTCGAGGCCGCGCTCGGGGAGGCCGAGCACGCCAAGCTCGTCTGGCGCCCGCAGACCACGACCGACCTCGACCTCGACTCCGCCCAGAGTCTCATGCGCCTCATCGAGGCGCTCGAGGAGGATGACGACGTGCAGTCGGTGACCGCGAACTTCGAGGTCTCGGACGAGGTGATGGCGCAGCTTTGAGGGTGCGGCGCGACAGCTCGACGATCCGGTGCGATTCCCTGGGCGTGGAGGGGTCGCGCCACTTGGCGCCTCCGGTTTTTCCTGCCAGATTGAACGTGTTTCGACATTGGAGTGTGGCGGGCGCATGCGCTGGCTGACGGGTCTGCTGATCTGGGCGCTGGCCGCCTGCGGTGCATGGGCCGCGGGCAGCGGCGCGCATGTCACCGGCACCGCGAGCTACCGCGAGCGGATGGCCTTGCCGCCGGGCGCGGTGTTCGAGGCGGTGCTCGAGGACGTGAGCCTCGCCGACACGCCGGCGGTCGAGCTCGGCCGTGCGACGCTCGCCGATCCGGGTTCCCCCCCGTTCGAATTCGAAATCGATTACGATCCGGTGAAGATTCGCCCTGAGGGCACCTATTCCGTCCGCGCCCAGGTTTCGGTCGGCCGCAAGCTCCTCTTCGTCTCGGACACGATGAACCCGGTCCTGACCCGCGGCGCGTCCGAGGACGTCGCGGTCTGGATGATCAAGGTCGGCGACACCTCGGCGCCGTCGCCCGACAAGACGCCGACGATCGGCGCCCACGGCCTGCGGCTGCCGGCGACCTTCATCGGCAAGGGCCCGTGCGAGGATTGCCCCGGCATCGAGTTCCAGCTCAACCTCTGGTCGGACCAGGTCTTCTTCCTGCGGCGGTCCGGGGACGACAAGGACCAGGACACGATCGGACGGTGGTCGGTCGACGCCGACAAGCACGTCCTCGAGCTGCGCGGCGCCGGGGCGCAGTACGACTTCCGGATCCTCGGCACCGATCGCCTGCGGCTGATCCTGCCCGACGAACAGGGCCTCGTCGACGGCAGCGACTACGACCTGACCGCGGCCGACGAGATCCGCCCCTTCGATCCGCACCTGCCGCTGCGGGGGATGCTGACCTACGTCGCCGACGAGGCGCGGTTCACCGAATGCCTGACGGGGCGGGACTATCCGCTCGTCAAGGACGGCGACTACTCGGCGCTCGAGCACGCCTACCTCGCCGCCGGCGCCGAGGCCGGCGGCCCGATCATGGCGAGCTTCGACGGCGCGATCGTCCGCGAGCCAGCGGGGGCCGAGAGCGACACCGGCCCCAAGGTCCTCGTCGAGCGGTTCGTGGGCGTATGGCCGGGCGAGTCCTGCGAGCGGGCCGTGGACAAGGCGACCCTGACCAACACCTACTGGAAGATCCTCCGCCTCGGCGACACGGAGATCGCCCCCGGCGAGGGCCGGCGCGAGCCGAACCTCATTCTCCGCGCCGGCGAGCCGCGGTTCACCGCCACCGTCGGCTGCAACCAGATCACCGGGAGCTATACCCTGACCGGCGACCGGCTGACCTTCGGTCAGGGCGCGATGACCCGGATGGCCTGCCCCGCGCCGCTCGACGAGTGGGAGCGGAAGCTCGGCACCATGCTCGGGACCGCCGCGACATGGCGGATCGACGGCCAGACGCTCGAGCTCGTCGACGCCGCCGGCAGCCCGCTCGCCCTCTTCCAGGCGGTCTATCTCTACTGATCGTTCAGTCGGTTCCCGCCGCGACGGCACGGATGATCGCGTCGACGAGTGCGGCGGCGGTGTAGGGCTTGCGCACCACCGGCGCGGCGCCGAGTTCGCCGGGCAGCTCGGTTCCCTCGCCGTAGCCGGTCGCCAGGACCACGGGCACGCCTTGGCGCGCCAGCTCCCCGGCGAAGGGGATCGAGGTGCCCTGGCCGAGGTTCACGTCGAGCACCGCGACCCCCGGGACGCTGCGGCGCAGGCGGTCGCGGGCCTCGGCGACGGTCGAGACGGCGACGATGCGCGCGGCGCCCGCCTCCGCGAGCATCGCCTCCGCGTCCATCGCGATCAGCATCTGGTCCTCGAGCAGGAGCACCTCGAGCCCGGGCGGCAGGGTGTGCCCCGCCGGGACCGCCGCCGGGACCGGCGCCGGCGCGGCCGAGGGACGCTCGGCCGTCGCCGATGCGCCGGCGGGCGAGACGTGCCCGGCCGGCAGGCGGAAGCGGGCGACGACCCCGTCGGGGCGGTAGTCCACGGCCGCCTCGCCGCCGAGGTCGAAGGGCACCGAGCGCGCGATCAGCGCCGAGCCGAAGCCGGTGCGGGCCGGCGCCACCACCGTCGGCCCGCCGCGCTCCGCCCAGGTGATCTCGATGTCGCCCGCCGCGGTGAAGTCCCACGCGACCGAGAGCCGCCCGGAGGCGACCGAGAGCGCGCCGTACTTCGCGGCGTTGGTGGCGAGCTCGTGCAGGATCAGTGCCATCACCGAGAAGGCGCGCGCGTCGAGCCAGACGCCGGGGCCGGCGACGGCGACGCGCGCGCCGTGCTCGCGATAGGGTCCGAGCTCGGCGCCGAGGAGCTCGGCGAGGAGGCCGCCGCCGTCGCCGCGGGCCACCTGGTCGTGGGCGTAGGAGAGCGCCTGGACGCGACCCAGGAGCGAGGCGACGTAGTCCTCGACCGAGCGCCCGGCGAGCGAGGGGCTCGCGATCAGCGCGCGGATGACGGCGAGGATGTTCTTGACGCGGTGGTTCAGCTCCTCGTTCAGCATCCGCTGGCGCACGCTCGCCCGGCCGCGCTCCTCGGCCATGAGCTCGTTGTGGCGGAGGACGATCTCGACCGCGGCGGCGCGCGTGGCCTCGGCGATCTCGAGGTCGGCCTCGGTCCACGGCTGGGCCTGGCGCTCGACGGTCTCCTTCCAGATCGCGAAGCTCCTGCGCGGCGTCAGCCGGTCGCCGAGGGGGCCGGTCGTGTAGGTCTTGTCGGGATTGCCGCCCCAGTTCAGCGTGTGGACGAGCTCGCGGCGGAAGAAGAAGAGATAGTCCCGCGGCAGCTGCGACAGCGGCACGGCGAGGACGCCCGAGGTCGTCGCGTGGAAGGCGTCGGCCGGCGGGTAGGCCCGCGGCAGTGCCTCCGTCGACCAGATCCGTCCCCCCGAGACGTCGGAGACGAACCCCGCGAGCGCCGGGACCGCCTCGGCCGGCGGCGCGACGCCATGGGCGCTCCAGGTGCCACCGATCCAGACGCCGACCCCGTCGCAGGGCAGGAGGCGGGCGAAGTCGGGCAGGTTCTCGCGGAGCAGCGCCTCGATGTCGCCGGCATCGGAGGCGAGGCGGAGAAAGCGGTCGAGGGCGCGGCGCGCCTCGGCCGCGGTCTCGGTGCTCCGCTTCTGCTTCAGCGCGTCGAGGCGGAGCGAGAAGACCTGCCCGAAGAGCTCGGCCGCCGTGCGCTCGGCCATCGAGAGGACGCGCGGGGCGGAGCTGTGGCAGGCGATCAGCCCCCAGAGCCGGCCATCGACGATCACCGAGATCGACATCGACGCGGCGACGCCCATGTTCTGCAGGTACTCGCAGTGCACCGGCGAGACGCTGCGCAGGTGGGCGAGCGAGAGGTCGAGGGGCTGCCCGGCCCCGTCGAACTCGGGCACGATCGGCACTCGCGGGCAGCGGGCGTCCGAGATGATACGGAGGGTGTTGCGGAGATAGAGGTCGCGCGCCTGGCGGGGGATGTCGCTCGCCGGGAAGTACTGGCCGAGGAAGCTCTCGAGGTCGGGCCGCTTGACCTCGCTCACCACCCTGCCGGCGCCGTCGCGCTCGAAGCGGTAGATCATCACCCGGTCGTAGCCGAGGACGCCGTGGGCGAGACGCGCCGCGCGGGCGAGCAGGGCGTCGATGTCGTCGATCTCCCGGATCCGTCCGATGAGGGTGCGGGCGCGCTGGAGCGGGTCCGGGCCGCTGCCCGCCGGCTCGAACTCGGCGATCGCCGCATCCGCGAGGCGGTGGACGGCGACGTCGAAGCGGCGCCCGTTCGCGAGCGCGAGGCCGAGGATCGCCGCCGGCTGGCGCCCCGGCGGCGCCGTGGTGATCGCGTTGCGGAGGTCGTGGAGCGCCTGCCGCCCGAGGACGTCGACGAGCTCGGTCCCGGCCACCGCCGCCGGGTGGCCGAGCATTTCCGCGGCGTTGGCGGAGGCGCGGACGATCCGCGTCGCGCCGGGGTCGCAGGCGAGGAGGCAGCCGTGGGGCTGGATGCTGCCCGGGACGTGGATCGGCTCGCGGTCGCAGGTGGTGAGGTCGGAAGCGTCAGCCGCCATCCGTGAACGCCCGTTCCGCCGCGGCGAAACCGGCGGCCGCCGCGGCGACGGCGCGCTCGAGGTCGAACGGATCGACGGCTTCGAGCGCCGCGAGGAAAGCCCGCCAGCCGTCGAGGTCGCGGGTCTGCTCCGCGAGGTGGCGCGCGCCGCGATCCGCCTCGAGCCCGAGCGCCAGCGCCTGACGATGGAGGAGCCGCGCCCCGAGCGCCGAGCCTTCGAGGACGTAGGCGAGCCCGAGCTCGCCCGACGCGCCCTGCGGCGCCGCGAGGGCCACCTCGGCGCGCGGGGTGACCCCGAGATCGGCCATGTCGGCCGCGATCAGCGCGGCGAGCGGGGCGGGGGACCAGCGCGCCGTGGCGAGCGCCCGCTCGGCGGGGACGCGGAAGGCGTGGAGCCCGCGGAGGTAGCGGGCGTAGGCGTCCGCGTCGGCGAGCGGCCCGACCGTCGCGTCGAGCGAGGCGTGCGCGTCGGTCGTTCGCTCGCGCAAGGCGAAGCGGCGGGTGGTCGGGCTCGTCAGGGCGCGGTTCATCGAAGGAGGGCTCCGGGTCTCGGTGTGGACGGCCCGGCGCGCCGCGGCGGGCATCGCCGCGGACGACCGGCCCGCGCTCACGTTGTAGCGCGGGACGGGGCGGCTGTCGAAGACCGCGACCCCTCCCTTTACCGCCTCATCCCCCCGCGGCGGGCCGGATCATTCGTCCTCGTCGGCCGTCACCACGGTGTTGGCCTGCTCGCCGCGCGGCGGGCGGCCGATGACCTCGCGGAGCTCGTCGAGCTCGATGAAGTTGTCGCACTGGCGGCGGAGCTCGTCGGCGATCATCGGCGGGCTCGAGCGGATCGTCGACACGACGGACACCCGGACGCCCGAGCGCTGGAGGCTCTCGACCAGCGGCTTGAAATCGCCGTCGCCGGAGAACAGGACGATATGATCGACGTGCGCGGCCATCTCCATCGCGTCGACCGCGAGCTCGATGTCCATGTTGCCCTTCACTTTCCGCCGTCCGGTGGAATCGGTGAACTCCTTCGCGGGCTTCGTCACCATCGCGAAGCCGTTGTAGTTCAGCCAGTCGACGAGCGGTCGGATCGGGGAATACTCCTCGCTCTCGAGGAGAGCGGTGTAATAGAATGCACGCAGGAGCTTGCCGCGGCGCATGAACTCGGTACGCAACAGCTTGTAGTCGATGTCGAACCCGAGCGCCCGCGCTGCCGCGTAGAGATTGGCGCCGTCGATGAACAGCGCCAGTCTTTCGTCACGGTAAAACATGCGCCGAAACCTCCTCTCGATCGGTCTTGAGATTGGGCCGGAGCGAGCGCAAAAAAGTCCCGGCCGTTGCGCTTATATGCCGACCCGATGATCAGCGAAAGCCCTTTGCCGTGACCATTCGAACACAGGATTCGGAACATCTGGTCGCTTTGGGCGCGAATCTGCCATCGGCGGCCGGTGACCCGCGCGCCACGCTCGAGGCCGCGCTCGCCGGACTCGCGGGCCGCGGCCTCGCCGTCGTCGCCCGGAGCCGCTGGTACCGGACGCCCGCCTTCCCGCCGGGCTCGGGCCCCGACTACGTGAACGGCGCCGCCCGGCTCGCGGGAGGGCTCGCGCCCGAGGCGGTGCTCGCGCGTCTCCACGATGTCGAGGAGGCGCTCGGCCGCGCGCGGGCGCGACGCTGGGGGCCGCGGGTCTGCGACCTCGACCTCCTCGCGAGCGGCGACGCGGTGCGGCCGGACGCCGCGACGGTCGCCGGCTGGATCGCGCGGGCCGGGGCGGAGCGGATGGCGACGCCGCCGGGGCTCGTCCTGCCCCATCCGCGGCTCCAGGAGCGCGGCTTCGTCCTCGTGCCCCTCGCCGAGGTCGCGCCGGACTGGCGCCATCCGGTGCTCGGGCGAACGACGGCCGAGCTCCTCGCGGCGCTTCCCGCGGGCGAGCGGGCGGCGGTGCGGCCCCTCGACGGCTGAGGGCGCGGAAACCGGCGGCGATCCGTGGGT